>CAMPKM010000085.1 GCA_946887155.1 uncultured Gemmatimonadota bacterium | reverse complement strand
GGCCGCGGCGTTGGTTACGCGAAGCTTCATCAACCTGCAGCGCACGGACCTGCGGTTCGACGCGGCACAGCTGGTCGCAGTTGAACTGGCCATCCCGGCGGACCGATTGGCAGTCAAGTCGGTGTACCTGGATTTTCACGACCGACTCCAAACCCGCCTGACGAGCATGCCGGGCATCGGAAGCGCGACGCCCGTCCTTTCCGTGCCCTTCGTCGGCAGCGGCGGCGGCATTGACGGCCGCGTCGCGCTGCTGGGCCAGAGTGCCGAAGAAGTGCAGCGGAACCCGACGGTGAACATGGAGATCATCACGCCGAACTACTTCGCGACGGTCGACACACCGTTGCTCCAGGGTCGTGCGTTCTCCGACGCCGATCGTGAGGGCGCCCCGGGCGTTGTGATCGTGAGTGCATCGGTCGCGCAGGCGCTCTGGCCTGGCCAGGATCCTTTGGGCAAGGTTATCGCGATGGGCCGCGGAAGGGAGCTGACGGTGGTCGGTGTGGTCCCCGAGACGAGATACCGCGATCTCAGGAGTGATCGCCCCAGCGTGTACTTCCCCCTGGCGCAGTCGTTTTTTCCCGTAGCGCCGGCCAGGTTGCTCGTCAGGACGGAAGGCCAGGTCAACGCAGCACCGCTCATTCGTCAGGCGGTCAGGGAAGTGGACCCGGCCGTGACCGTGGCGAACATCGCGTCACTGGAGACGCATCTCGAGGGCCCTCGCGCCCAGCCTCGTCTCAACTCGCTCATCCTGGGCGCGTTCGGTTTGACGGCCTTGCTGATGGCGGCGATCGGCCTTTTCTCCATGATGTCCGCGATGGTGCGCCGGCGCACGCGCGAGATCGGCATCCGGATGGCGCTGGGCGCCACGAGCCGCGCGGTTGGGAAAATGGTGGTTCTGCGAGGTTTTCTTATCGCCGGATGTGGAACGGTGGCCGGAATTCTTGCGGCGCGAGCGATGGGGGCGCTGCTGTCCAACCTTCTCTACGAGATCGAAGCATCGGACCTGGTGACGACAGTGAGTGTCTCGGTCGTCGTGCTGCTGGTTGCAGTCATCGCCAGTGCAAGGCCGGCGCAACTCGGATCGCGCCTGGAACCGGTAAACGCGCTGCGCGAGGACTGAAAGGAGCGGAGTGGGGAGCCGTTGAACCTACGGTTGCACACCCGTGGCGGCCTGCCGGGCGAGCGATACCAGGGTCCAGTACGGCGGCCGGTACCCATGCTCCGTTTCCCATTGCCCGGCCGCGGCGCGAACCCCGGTGCCTAACGCCGAGTGCCGTGCGTTGTACGACCGGTTGCGCAGGGCAGAGGCGGGGGACATGCCCTGCGGAATGGGTCCGGGACTTCCCGTGCGTTCGCGCACCCAGCTGTACGCCTTGAGCAGGCGGGCGACGGGCAACGCGTACCAGTCGAACGTCAGTACGTCGCCACGTTCGGCGCCCTCGAGCATTGCGTCCGTCACGGCATTGTCGATGTGGTCATCGAACAGCGATTCCGCGTCGCGCCATTCGGCCACTACGCTCAGCTGTGGATCGTACTCCAGATCCGACGGTTCCTGCGTCTCGAACTGCCTGACGCCAAACGAGGCGAGCCAGCGCCGGAGGCCTGGCGACGAGATCGTCGAAATTCCTGTCTAGAGGGTGACGCCAAGCTCTCGATAGGCAGCCGAGGCGACTTCCGAGCAGAAGAGCCGTGATGGGTCGGCATAGTCCATCGTGAAGTCGTATGGGATGTGCTCGCGCCGAGCCCGCTCGAGCATGGCCGTGGCGGCGCGGTGCGGGAGCATGGGATCCTGCTGCAGGGCAGGGAGATCAGGTCTCAGCCTGACGAGCATGACGCGGCGCTTCTTGTCGGCCAGGTACTCATCAGCGGTGCCGGTCGCCACGCCGCGCTCGATGTGCGCTTCGATCACCGTGATGGCATGGGTGGCGGAGTCGATGTGCACGAACGCGACGTGCGAGAAATTGCCCGGGAAGTCACTCCCGCGGGCGATGAGCGCCGAGGTGGGATAGCCGCCGCGCGACACGAGCATGTCGCCCGAGTGGAGCATGACGGCATTCGACATGGCCGACGGTGTCACCGACGGCACTTCGGCCCCGGTGTAAAGCGGGGTGATGCTGTCCTGGTGCTGGAGCATCACTTCCTCTACTGCCGCTCGCGAACCGTAGAGGGACTGGTAGAGACGATCGCGGACTTGTCGATTGGAAAGGTCCCAAGCCGTCGACTGCCACTTGATGACCTCGCGCAGCCGGCCCTGGAGCGCGACATAGTCGTTGGCGAGCGAACCACACGCCGCAATGTGCGGTGCCAGCGCAAAATAGGCGTTCTCGAGCGAATCCAGCGCCGGATCTGTAGCCGGAACACGGTTCGCGCCCAGCCTGACGAGTTCCGATTCCAGCGAAGCGACCGTGGCAGTCGTCAGGCGCTCGTTGGCGCAGCCCTCGGCGCGTTGATTAGAGAAGGTTGCCTCGAGCGCAGTCCAGAGAGAATCCCGGTTCCACACATAGCGCTGCGCACCCTCGGCAGCGAGTGGAACGCCCGCTTCTCTTGCAGGCCAGGAAAGTCCGGCAATCGCAGCGACGCCCACGAAGCCCACAACCGCCCACCTTCGAGACAAGCGCCTAACCACTCCGGTCCATCAGCCGCGCCAGGCGGGCTTTTGCGTCGTTGACCTGGTCGGTAAGCGCAGGGGGCGGCATGTCGACAAAGTCGACGAACCGGCGCAGGTGAAGAATGGCTGCGCGGTGGTCACCAGCCGCCTCAGCCGCCAGCCCGCGCTGGTACGACGTATACGGAAAGATACTTCGAACGACTTGCGTGCTCCGCCGCGTGGGAACCAGGCCGTCCGTCCACTGCAGGTAGTGTTCGGCGCGCCGGCCATCGCCGCTGAGCGTGAGTGACCTGCCTATTGCGAGGCGGCTGAGTGCGACCGTGACTGGATCAGGATTCACACTCGCCAGCATGTCATCATCGGTCAACTGCATGAGGCTGTCCACCGCGCCCGTGAGGCGTTCACGCCAGAGTGCGCGCAGGCCCCGCGCAATGTGCCGAGCTGCCCGCGAGGTGTCGGCCATCGTACGCACCGCTGCCTGGAACCGTACCGAATCGCGCGTAACGATTGCCATGACGGCGTCGCTCCATGCAATTTCGTGGCGGAGCGCGGACGTAGTGTCAGTCAGGACACGCCGTGATTCCGCGAAGGCAGCATCGGCTTCCGCTGGTGTCATCAAGCCAAGCCAGGCCGCAAGCGCAGTGGAGCGGATGCGGGCTCCCCGGACATCGCCCGGCCCATCCATCCGCTCCAACCGGCCAAAAGTCGCCAGGGCTGACGCAATGTCACCGCGGGCGAATTGCTGTGAGCCACGTCCGAGGAGGTACTGTCGCTGGAAAGGCCTGATCTCGATGTCGTTGGCAACGGCGGCGTAGGCACTGTCGATCTGCGCCGGCAAAGTGAACATGGGAGGTAAGAGCAGCGCTACTTCCGCAATGATCGGTAGCGCACTCAAGCCGGCTGTCCCGGCCCTTATCGCAGCGGTCGCAGTGGCGGCGTCGAGAAAATGGCCAGTCCTGGCGTAGGCCTCCGACGGCACGACGAAAGACTTCGTCCAGAGATTCTCCGAGCCCCTGGAGAGCGAGTCAAGGCGAAGTGCATTGGCGATAATCGCGGCCGTGTCACCCAGTGAAAACGCAACCATCCAGCGATGCTGAGCATTGTCCGCGTGTCGCGGAGCAAGCGAATCCATCCGGTCCAGGTACGGAATCGCATTCCTCATCGGTATTCCGTGGACGGGCCCGAAATGGATGATCAGGTCACTGGCGCGGTATTGCGCCATGTGATACTCGGGAAAACGAGCAGCCACATCTTCCTGCGCCCGCAATTGATCCTCGAACGTCGCGTCAGGCGGAAGGGTGAGGCGAAGCGCCTTGTCACGCGCCGGCATGCGGTCGAACAGCGCATCGAGCCGTCGCGTGATTTCGTCGCCGACCGGAAGGACTGCTGCATAGCGCACGTGCGCCTTTCGCAGCCAGGCCTGCACGAAGTTCGAGTCGAAATCGGTGGCGCGGTCATAGGCGTCGAGGGCTTTCGCGATATCGAATCGCTCGAACGCGGCTTCGCCATCCAGAAAAGCGCGCAGCGCATCACCGGACGGCGTGGCGGCGTCGGCCAGCATGGGTGAAGGGGCTTCGCCACGACGCCAGATCTGCCGCAACAGGTCGGAGCTCAGCGAGTCACTCAATTCGCGCAGGCCGGTGACGAGGTTCTGGGCCCTGATGCGCGCCAGCGGCTCGCCGCCTTTCACGTCGTGGAGGGCGGCATCGGCGCGCACACCGCCGTCTTCGGGAACGAGCGCGCCATGCACGAAAAACGTCGCGCCTAACGAAACAGCCAGTTGCCGTGCGGCATCGAGGGAAACGGGCTGGGGCACGGCGGCCGCGCGCTGGAGCACGCTCATCGCGTCCACGGTGCGGATCGTTCCGACACCGTCGATGTTGGCACTGAGCGTGACGACGAGGTTGCGCCCGAGCTGCGCCATCGCCGAGTCGCCGGCGCTCCCGAGCGGCATGACCGCGATGACTTCCGTGCCGTCAGCGAAGTCCGGCACCGCTGCCCGGGTCGAATTCCAGAAGGCTGCCACCCCAAGTGCCGCCAGGCCCAGGACCCCTGCGGCGATGAGCGGCGTTCGCGTGCGGCGTTCAGGAGTGGCCTGGGCCGCGGCCGGCGTCGTGATGCTGTCGAGTGACGCGATGGCTTCGGCAGCCGACTGGGGCCGCTCGGCCGGCATTTTCGCCAGCAGGCGAGACGTCAGGCTGGCAATCTGCGGCGGAATGTCTCGACGACGGTCCGAAAGCTGTGGAACCGGCGCCGTCAGGTGGGCGGCGACGACGGATTGCGCATTGCCGCTGAAAGGCGGCGCACCGACGAGCATCTCGTACAGCACCGCCCCCACGGCGTAGAGATCAGCGCGATGATTCGTCGACGGGTCGGCCATTGCCTGCTCCGGCGCCATGTAGGCCGGTGTCCCGAGTGCAAGACCAACAGTCGTCAGGGTTGAACCAACCCCCGCTTCGGACAGCGCCTTCGCCACCCCGAAGTCGGCGACCTGGGCGTGTACGCTCTCCAGCAGGATGTTCTCGGGCTTGATATCGCGATGGAAGATCCCGCGACCGTGCGCAGCGCTAAGGGCGTCGAGCACTTCACGCGTTATGCGGATGGCGTCAGCGAGGGGCAGGGCGCCATCACGCGTCAGGCGCGCCCGGAGCGACTCGCCCGACACGTACGGCATAGTGTACCAGAGCAATGTGTCATCGCCGCCCGCGGCAAATACCGGCACGATGTGGGGATGCTGGAGCTGCGCGACGACCCTGATCTCCCGCCGGAAGCGCTCGGCGCCGGCCGCGACGGAATTCTCCATGTCCAGCGCCTTGACGACGATGCGCCGCTCGAGCGCCGTCTCCGTCGCGAGAAAGACGCGGGCCATGCCACCGCCGCCGAGTTCGCGGTCGATGACGATGCTCTCGCCAAGGGAGCGCTGAAGGCGAGTTCGGAGATCGTCGTTTTGAGGCGCGTCGGGCACGCTACAAAAGTGCCTTCTGCGATCACTTTCTGCGAGGTGCCGCCCGTTCGAACCGGCGATACCTCAGGTTCCCTTGCCTCGGCGCGCGGCGATCGCCGCCCGAACGCGATCCCACCCCTCGGGGTGGTCACCGAACACGCTGACCTTCCAGTCGTTCAGGTAGTAATCGACCGACAGGCCATCGGCATTTTTCTGATCCAGGTTGGCGCCCTTCTCGATGACGACGAGCGCTGATTCCCACTCGCGCTTGCCGATGAAGCCAACCACCGGTGGAAGACCACTGGACTGGAGCGCATCGACGTCCGCGCCTCGCTCGACGAGCCATCTTACCACCTCCGGATCATCGCTTACCGTGCCTAACGGCGTGTCGCCGGTTTCGGGATCACGGGCGTTGACGTCGACGCCGTGGTCGAGCAGCAAGCGGACCACCTCCTTGCCGACATCGTTCATGCCGAGGAGCATGAAGTTGAGCGCGTCCTGGCCGGTCGTGCCGATGCTCGTCTGTCGGGGGTCGGCGCCAGACTGGAGCAGCAGGCGCACCGGCGCCGCGTTTCCCCTGCGGTCGCGAGCGTGAACCAGCGCGAATGCCAGCAGGTCGTTCCCGGCCTTGTCCTTGCCTCGAGGTGGCGCCTTTCCGTCGAGCAGACGTGTCAGTGCCGCGGTGTCGGCTGCGGAAATCGCCTGTGCCAGGGACGCAAGAACCGGATCCGTGAAGTCGCCTGATCGAGCGTACTCGTTCTCGAAACTCTTGGCCTTGTACGCACGCACCAGCGGACTGGCGACGAGCAGAAGGACCGGCCACCCAAGGAGGACGGCCATCGTCATCACACCAGTGACCGATTGCCTCCGGATCGCGATATTGAGAAGCACGCCGGCGATCCCCACGACGACCAGCAAGCCAACTATCACCATCACGCCCAGGCCACGGCCGGCTTCGGGACTGGTGCTGCGGTCGGTAAAGACGCGGACCAATCCGTAAAGCAGCAGGATCACTACCGCCCCCAGTAACGACCACGCGAGCGGCACGAGAAATCGAAGATTCACGGATCTTTCCCCTGGATGTGTGGACGATATTTTCGTCGGTTGTGGCGAACTCGGGAAGACCGATTTTTCTTCATGAACCCATCTGATCCTGGTTCCAAATCAAAACCTCCCTCCTCTCTCCCTGTCGTCCTTTCCTTGATCACAGGACCGACAGCGCCGGACATGGAGCAACTTCGCGCCGAAGGCGTGAGACGGCACCAGGAGGAACTTGCCCGCGCCGAGCAACTCGCCGCTCAGGCGCGCGCCGGCAGCGCATCAGAGCGAAAGCCGATCGAGCAGAATGGGCAACCGGCAGTCGGTCCAGGCCAGCACCTGGTGGAATTCGACTGGCGCGGAGAAACCGCGACCTATTTCGAACAGGTTCGGCTGGTGACGCTATCATGTGCGTACTGGGGAGGTCCGACGGGCACAGTCACTCACCTGTTCGGTGTCTGGGAGTATCCCGACGGCCGCCGCGAGCCGCTGACAGACCCGGAGCGCGCCGAGGTGCTTCACGCTGTCGTCGAACGGGCGGCATCAGTTCACGGCATCACGCTGGAGGTTCGCGATGCATGAAAGGCGGGCGGTCCACTCGTTGTCGGTCAGTCATGCTCCCGCGAGCCAGTCGTTATGCGAGGATCCGGAGATCGCGGCGTTGCTCGGATTGAGCCGTTCGCCGTCGCGGGACGATGTCACGAGGTTCATCGAGGAACGACTCGCCGCGCGCAACGCGGGAAGCGCGTATGTGTTCCTCCTGACGCAAGGCACTACGATCCTCGGCATCTGTGGTTTGTTGGACGCCGGTTCCGGAACTCCGCCGGAATTGATGGTTGCCACCGCCAGCGGTCACCGTGGCGCCGGGCACGCCACGTTCGCCTCGGAACGAGTGCTGGAGCTGGCCTTCGTGAACCTGCAGCTCGAACGTATTCAGGCGCATCCTGTCATGAGCCATCCTGCCTGCTCGCGCCTTCTCAGCCGGCTCGGTTTCAGCACGACGGGAGGGAGAGCGGAGCTGACACGCGGCCATTGGCAGGACGGACGGAACCGGCCGGCGTTAGGCGCGCTTCACCCGGCCCTGAGCGCCATCCTGGCGGCGGAGCTGGCAGCCGGAAATGAAGTGGCCGAAATGCGGACGGGCTGGCCCAAAGCCGGCAGTGTTTTCGTCGCGCTGCGCCAGTCATTCCTGACACGCCCGCCAAGCTTGCCGGAAGGAATCCGTTACGCCGAGTTGAACGATCCACACTGGTGGAAGGCGGAGTACACCTCCGAAAACCCCCAGCACATCCTCGCGTCGCACTGAAACTCGTAGCCGGTCGTCAGCCGTGCTGGCGAACCGTCGTGCCAGCGGCGACTTCATCGCGGCTGAACAGGACGCATCCGGTGACGGCCACGACGAAGGCAAGCGCGGCCGCCATCCGGACGTAATTGGCGATGACACCATCGTGTGGCAACAGGTCCCACTCCGTGAGCAGATACCACCAGTCGTGGATCACGTTTTCACCGCCGAGCAACGGGAGCTCCTGCGCCTGCGCATCGCCAATGTAGAGCGCCACGTTGGAGAGGCTGGCCCCGACCCAGGCCAGGATCACCGACGCGGCAAACCGGTCGCGCCTGACGAGAAAGTAGGCGACGAAGACGGAGGGGAGCAGGACCTGAAGCAGGGAACCACCGAGGACGACCAGCGGATCGCCGAACGCCTGGAAGAAAACGTGTCCCGCTTCATGCACGGCGAGGTTCACGTCGTCGAGCAGGTCCCAGTGTTCCGCATTGCGGAAACGCGCCAATCCGTATGCGGCAATGGCGGCCGCGGTGAGGATTCGCAGCAGTGGTCGAGGGTTCCGGACGATGTTCGAGGCCACGTTCGAGGACGATCATCCGGCCCCGTGGACACGGCCGATCAGCCGATGCTGATATCACCCTCGATGCGTTCAAGCGTCCCGAACCCCTCGAGCTCCAGTACCGCGCGAGCCTTGACCGTGGCCTTGCCCTCGAGCTTTCCATTGGCGAGGCCCGCCGCGACGGCCTTTTCGATCTCGCGCTGCGCCGTGACCCCGAAGTGCTTGAGGAACTTTCGCACATCGAGATTGAACCGTTCTTCGTCCATGTGAGCCGTCCCCGCTGTGGATGAGCCTTGAATGTGTTGTGGTGCACGGCCGTCCGGCCGCCGGTCGACAGGCGACTCAGGTCTTGCTGCTGCAGTTGAACATCCAGCGCGTGCCGAAGCGGTCGGTGAGGCTGCCGAAGTAATCGCCCCAGAATTGTTCGGCCAGTGCCATCTCGACTGTGCCGCCCTCGCCTAACGCGTTGAACAGGCGGTCGGTTTCGTCCCGCGTGTCCGGCTCCAGGTTGATGTACACGTTGTTTCCCTGGTTGAGCGTGAACCCCATCGATTCGGGCGCATCCGTCCCCATCAGCAAGTGGCCCGCCAGGATGGGCAAAGAGATGTGCATGATGAGCTTCCTGTCGGCCTCGGCCAGTGCAGGCTGGCCGGGAGCGGGCGGCATGTCGCCGAAACGCATGACCTGACCGGAGAATTCGGTGCCGAACACCTGCTTGTAGAAGTTGAATGCTTCTTCGGTCGATCGCTTGAAGTTGAGATAGGTACTGACGCTGGCCATGGCAGTATCTCCGTGCAGTGTTCTGTTGCGAGGGAACGCAGTATGTCGAATCGCGTGCGGCTCGCGCCACTCGATGCGCAACACCGTCCGGTCGACCCGGGCTGAAGCGTCAGGCGCGCGGTTGAAGACCGCCGGCGGCAACACCGGTCGATAGAACCGTAATGAAATCCTGGACTGCCGCGTCGCGCTGCTGTGCCTTGCGAATCGCGGCCTACCAGACGCGAAACGTTCCACTTCGACCGAGCCGCAGTGGGACCAATCGGCCCGCTTTCACCT
>CAMPKM010000084.1 GCA_946887155.1 uncultured Gemmatimonadota bacterium | reverse complement strand
GCTCATTCCATGCGGTGGGTGCTGGGCTTGATCGCGGTGCTGGTGCTTGGCGGTACCGCGCGTGCGCAGGGAAACTCCGGTGAGGAGGCGGCCATCATGAAGGTCGTTACCGGCGTGTTTGAAGGCCTGCGCAAGGGGGACAGCTCGATCGTTCGACCGCTGTTTCACGCGAAGGCGCGCTTGATCACTGTCGATTCGCGCTCGCCCAATGCGCGCATCGAGGAATCAGCCGAGGGGTTCATCGCGTTCATCGGCGGCGCGCAGCCGGGGGCGTTCGATGAACCGATTTCGAACGTACTGGTTCATGTCGATGGCTCGATGGCGTCGGTCTGGGCGGATTACCAGTTTTTCCGCGGCACGACCCGGACGCATTGCGGCGTCGACCACTTCCTGCTGGTGAAGGAGGGCGGGTCGTGGAAGATCATCGAGCTGGCCGATACCCGGCGGCGGGAGAATTGCGGTTAGGCAGCGCGGCCGGCGCAGCGTGCGAGCATGGAAAACGGGCAGGTGGAGGAAACCTCCAACCTGCCCGTCGTTCCGATTCGAGTGAAGCTGTCGATCAGTCAGGAACCTTGAATCGCCCGATCGTGTTCTCGTCGCTGCCGAACCAGACTTCGCGCGAGTTCTTGTCGAAGATCATGTGACGGATGGTGCCGCCGCCGGACGGTACCCAGGTCGTGCTCATGGGCGCGCAATCCTTGGTGTCGAAGCCGACGATGCGAACCTTGGCGCCCTCGCCGCCCGTTGGTTGCCTGCCGATCTCGGCGATCCAGATGCGATCCTTGTCGTCGATGGCCATGCCGTACGGCATGGCGTTCTGACCACCAGGGAGTTGCCACTCGTCGACCTTCTTCGTCGTCGGGTTCAACCGGCCCACCATTCCGCGCGAATAGTCGGTGTACCAGATCATGTCGTCCGACGTGATACCGATGCGGCGATCGCGGGCCCGCTCGTTAGGTAGCGGGTATTCGGTCAGCTCCATCGTGTTCGGGTCGAGCTTGCCGATGGCATTCGTGGCAAACTCATTGAACCAGACGTTGCCCTTCGAATCGATGGCGATGCCGTAGGGGTTCTTGCGGCCGTCCATCTTGATCACGTCCATCTTGCCGGATTTCGGGTTGAACCGCCCGACATACTGCGACTGCTGGGCGGTGAACCAGAAGTTGCCGTTCTTGTCCTCGACCATGGTGTGCGGATCGCGGACACCTTCGGGCGTGGGATACTTCGTGATCTGACCCGTCTTCGGGTCCACTTTGCCGATGTGGTTCGCCCGGTTGCCCGTGTACCAGATATTGCCGTCGCTGCCGACGATCTGGCTGTGCGGACCGGTGCCCGAATCGAGCGGGAATTTCTTGAATTCGCCGTTCTTCGGATCGAGCCGGCCGATATAGTGGCCCGTCTGACCAACGAACCACACGTTACCGTCCTTGTCGACCGACGGGTCTCTGGGGCGGGTCCTCTCCCACGGTACCTGCCACTCCTGGATCTTGACCGAGTCCATACCCTGCGCAGGGAGGACGGCGGCAGCAGCGGTCAGCAGCGCAACAGAGATCAACATGAGGCCTCCAGTGGGACCAGAATCAGAAAAGCCGTGAGTTCGATGGGCACAACATGAGAACCTGATCATAACTTTACGCGGAGTCGTATCTTCGCGTTCAGGGAACCAGCCGCAAGGGTAGCAGATTCCGGGTACCTGATTCGTTTCGTCCCAGGCCTCAACAAAACGGGGTCAGACGCCATTTCATGAAGAGGAAGCACGGAAACGGCGTCTGACCCCATTTCGGTTCAATCTCAAACGGAGCTGCACATGTTCGACAGATCGACGGTACGGGCACTGCGGGGAATCACCGCAGCTCTCCTGATCGCGACGCCGGTTGCCGCGCAGGAGCGCGTCGACCAGGCCGCCATCGACAAGATCAAGTCGGAGGCGCTCGACCGGTCCCAGATCATGGAAACGGCCAGTTGGCTGACGGACGTCTACGGCGCGCGCCTGACGGGCTCGCCAAACATCAAGGCAGCCGGTGAATGGGCCGCGAAAAAGCTGACCGAATGGGGCATGGTGAACGCCAAGCTCGAGCCGTGGGGATACTTCGGCCGCGGATGGACGAATGACCGCCTGAGCCTGCACGTGATTGCGCCGACGCCGTGGCCGGTGATCGCGTATGCGGCGGCGTGGACGCCCGGCACCAATGGAACGGTGACGGGTGAGGTGGTCCGCGTCGAAGCGGACAGCGCGGCCGACCTGCAGCAGTATCGTGGCAAACTGCGCAACGCCTTCGTCATGCTGGCGCCGGCGCGTCACCTGGCGCCGAAATTCATGCCCGACGCCGAACGGTATCGCCAGGCGGAACTCGACAGCATGGCCGCGTTAGGCCCGCAACCGGCGCGCGGTGGCGGCGGCGGTCGCGGTGGACGAGGCGGTGGTCGCGGTGGCGCAGGCGGGCCGTCATTCACGCAGATCCGCGCCGAGTTCCTGGCCAACGAGGGGGTCGCCGCGATCCTCCAGCCCGGTAGCGGTGACAGCACGCGTGGGACGATGGGCACGGTCTTCACGACGGCCACGGGTTCGCGCGATCCGCGCAACCCCACCCGCACGCTGACCCTGCTGCTGGCGCCGGAGCACTACAACCGCATTTCGCGCATCGTCGAGAAGGGCCAGCCGGTCCGCATGGAAGCGAACGTAAAAAACACCTTCTACGACCAGGACCTGAACGCCTTCAACATCCTCGCCGACATCCCCGGCACCGATCCGCAACTCAAGGACGAACTCGTCATGCTCGGCGCGCACTTCGATTCCTGGCACGCCGGCACGGGTGCAACGGACAACGCCGCTGGATCGGCGGTGATGATGGAAGCACTGCGGATCCTGAAGGCCACCGGCCTGCCCATGAAGCGGACAGTGCGGATCGCGCTCTGGACGGGCGAGGAGAACGGCTTGTTAGGCAGCCGCGCCTACGTGCGGAACCACTTCGGCATTCCCGGTGACAGCGCGAACCCGGTCAAGCCGGCGCACGAGAAGTTCTCCGGCTACTTCAATGTCGACAACGGTACCGGCAAGATCCGCGGTGTCTACCTGCAGGGGAACGCGGCGGTGGGGCCGATCTTCACCGAGTGGATGAAGCCGTTCAACAGCATGGGTACGGGCACCGTCACCATCCGCAATACCGGTGGCACGGATCACGGCTCGTTCGATGCGGCGGGCCTCCCCGGCTGGCAGTTCATCCAGGACGAGGTGGAGTACGGCTCGCGCACGCACCACTCCAACATGGACGTCTACGACCGCCTGGTGGCGGACGACATGAAGCACAACGCCATGATTGTCGCGGCATTCGTTTATCTGGCGGCGAACCGGGACGAGAAATTGCCCCGCAAACCTCGCGTCATCCAGTAAGGGCGATCAGGGCGGATTTTTCACAAGCGATAAGGACGGGTACTGCTTGAACACGGAGAGCACGGATCGACGGATGGACGCTGAACTGCTTTGGTGAGACGCTGGACGCCCAACCTTCCCTGTGCACGAATGGTTGAACGGGGGGGGGGCGTCCAGCGTCTCACCAATGCGGTACCGTGTTGATCCGCTGTTCCCGTGTCGTCCGCGTTCAAGCACTACCCCCATCTTTCGTCGTACAAGCACTACCCGAGCCATCGTTCGTAAGACAGGTTTGCCCCGGTGACGACTCCTGATACCGAGTTGCTGGCCCTTGCCAGCCGGCGCTGGCGCATCGCGATCGCGCTGACGGTGGTGATGGTGGCGCTGTACTTCGGCTTCATCCTGCTGGTCGCCTTCAACAAGCCGCTCCTGGCCCGGCCGGTCATGCCCGGCCTCAGCCTCGGCATCCTCGCGGGCGCGCTGGTCATCGTGCTGTCCTGGATCCTCACCTGGACCTACGTGCGCTGGGCCAATCGGCACTACGACCCCGAGCTCCAACGTCTGCAAGCCCAGTCGCGCCAGTGATTCTCGCGCAAGCTGCGGCGGGGCAGGCGACACGTATCGGCGAACCGAACGCCGTGGCGATGTCGTTCTTCTTCGTCTTCATCGCGATCACGATCGGCATCACCTGGTGGGCCGCGCGGCGAACGCGCACGACCGAGGAATTCTACGCCGCCGGCCGCACCATCAGCGCCGGCCAGAACGGCTTCGCGCTCGCGGGCGATTACATGAGTGCCGCCAGTTTCCTCGGGATCGCGGGACTCGTATCGACGACCGGCTTCGACGGGTTGATCTATTCCACCGGCTGGCTCGTCGGGTGGCCCGTGGTGCTGTTCCTCATCGCGGAACCGTTGCGCAACCTGGGGAAGTACACGTTTGCCGACGTGGTGGCGTCGCGGCTTCGTCAGGCGCCGGTGCGCATCGCGGCAGCCATTGGTACGCTCGCCACGGTGACGTTCTACCTCATCGCGCAGATGGTCGGCGCGGGTGGACTGATCCGGCTCATGTTCGGCCTCTCGTACGAGACGGCAATCATGATCGTGGGTGCGGCGATGCTCGCGTATGTGCTGTTCGGTGGCATGATCGCCACGACCTGGGTGCAGATCGTGAAAGCCGTTCTGCTGCTCGGCGGAGCGGCGTTGCTGGCGCTGATGGTGCTGTCGAAGTTCGGGTTCAGTCCGGTGCGATTGTTCGAGGCCGCGGCCGCGCAATACGGTGAAGGCGTCCTCGCTCCGGGTGGGCTGGTGGCCAAGCCGCTCGATGCCGTTTCACTCGGCATGGCGCTGATGTTCGGCACGGCCGGGCTGCCGCACATCCTGATGCGCTTCTACACCGTACCGGACGCGCAGGCCGCGCGCACGTCGGTGTTCTACGCCACGGGACTGATCGGCTTCTTCTACCTCATGACGTTCGTGCTGGGCTTCGGCGCCATGGTGCTGGTGGGTCCCGATGCGATCCGGGCCGTCGACGCCGGCGGCAACATGGCCGCGCCCTTGCTCGCCGAAACGTTAGGCGGGACGCCGTTCCTCGGCTTCATCGCGGCGGTCGCGTTCGCGACCATCCTGGCGGTGGTTGCGGGACTGACCTTGTCGGGTGCGGCGGCGTTGTCCCACGACCTGTGGGTGAACGTCGCCCGTGGCGGTCACGCCACGCCGACCGAGCAGCTTCGGGTGGCACGCGTCGCCACGATCGTGCTGGCGGTCATCGCCGTCATGCTCGGCATCACGTTCAAGGGCCAGAACGTCGCGTACATGGTTGGGCTGGCGTTCGCGATTGCCGCCAGCGCGAACTTCCCGGCGCTCGTGCTGTCGATTTTCTGGAAGCGATGCACAACGGCCGGTGTCGTCGCCAGCATGGTCCTGGGCACGGTTGCGACACTGACGTTGATCTACCTCTCGCCGACGATCCAGGTCGACATCCTCAAGCACGAGTCGGCCGCCTTTCCGCTCCGCAACCCGGCGTTGATCACGATCCCGCTCGGATTCCTGCTGGCGATCGTGGTGTCGCTGCTCACGTCGAATTCGGGTGAGCAGGCGGGGTATGCGCGCGTCGAGCGCGAGATGCATACGGGACACTGAAGTTCAAGGGTCAGACTCGATTGATCGGATCACCCTTCGGCGCCGGCGGGATGAATCGAGCCTGAGCCGTAAAGGCGTTGGACGTAGACTAGTTTGTACGGCTATGCCGGTCGACCGAAACAGATTTCCGTACCTCCCGGAACGCATCGAGGGTCTTGCCGAGGTCGCCACCAACGTCTCGTGGAGTTGGAAGCGCGATGCGCGAAAGGTGTTTCAGGTGCTCGACGACTCGTTATGGCACCTCACCAGGCACAATCCCATCGCCATCCTGCGCCGGATAGATCCCGGCCGCCTCAGCGATTGCGCGCGCGATCCCCGGTTCCTGGCGCTGTACGACACGATGATGGACGAATACCAGCGCGAGCAGACCTGGGATACCACCTGGTTCGCAAAGGAATTCGGCAACATCCCGCGGGAGAATCCGGTCGCCTACTTCTGCGCCGAGTTCGGGCTTCACAATTCGGTGCCGATCTACTCCGGCGGACTCGGTGTGCTTGCCGGCGACCATTGCAAGGCGGCCTCCGACCTCGGCGTGCCCCTGATTGGCGTCGGCCTCTTCTACACCAAGGGGTACTTCGACCAGCGACTCAGGCTCGACGGCTGGCAGGAGGACTCAGACGAGCGGTACGACGTCGTGAATGCGCCTCTCGAGCGCATTTACGGGTCCAGTCGGGAGCCGTTCCTCGCGCGGCTGGAGATGAACAGTCGCGAAGTGCACATCACTGCCTGGCGCATGCTCGTGGGCCGGGTGGCCGTGTACCTGCTCGATACCAACCTCGAGCAGAATCATGAGGAAGATCGTGACCTGACGTCGAAACTGTACATCGGTGGTCCCGAAGTCCGGCTCAAGCAGGAGTGGATCCTCGGTGTCGGCGGCGTACGTGTGTTGCGCGCGATGGGGGTCGATCCGGCCGCCTGGCACGCGAACGAAGGTCACGCGGCATTCATGATGGTCGAACGGATGCGCGAGCTGACGACCAGGGGCGTGGCCTTCGACGAGGCGCTCAAGCAGGTCCGCGCGCGCAGCGTCTTCACCACGCACACGCCCGTGCCCGCCGGTCACGACACGTTCACATTCGAGGACCTGGCGCGGTGTTCCGGTCCGGTGTGGGACGAGCTTGGCGTAAGCCGGGAGACGTTTTTCGAGATCGGAACGCACCCGACCGAAGAGCCCGGCCGCTTTCACATGACCGTGGCGGCCTTGCGTCTCTCGAAGCATGTGAATGGCGTGTCGCGTCGCCATGGCGATGTGTCACGGCACATCTGGGCGCCCCTCTGGCCCGACCACGAAGCGGCTCGCGTCCCGATTGGCCACATCACCAATGGCGTCCATGCGCAGACCTGGATGGCGCGCGAGGTCGCTGAACTGCTGGACGAGAAGCTCGGCGCCGACTGGACCGCTCGGATGACGGACGTCGCGATGTGGGAAGCGGTCCTCGGCATCGACGACGAAGCGTTCTGGCGTGTGCACTCGGTGCTCAAGGTCGCGTTGATGAACTTCATTCGCGAAGAGGCGCGTCGTCGCTGGGTTCGCCTGTGGAAGGAAGCGACGCACGTGGTCGGCGCCGGCACGCTGCTCAACCCGGACGTGCTCACGATTGGTTTCGCGCGCCGGTTCGCGACGTACAAGCGGGCCGACCTCATCTTCAGGGACATCGATCGATTGCGCGCCCTTCTGGTAAACTCCGCGCGCCCGGTGCAAATCATCTTTGCCGGGAAAGCGCATCCGGCGGACACGCCGGGGAAGGAGGTACTGCGGGCCGTGTACGGATTCACGCGTGATGCACGCCTGGAAGGGCGCGTCGCCTTTCTCGAGGATTACGAATTGCACCTGGCGCATCGCCTGGTGCAGGGGGTGGATCTGTGGCTCAACCTGCCACGCGTGCCCATGGAAGCGAGCGGTACCAGCGGCATGAAGGCGGGGCTCAATGGGGTACCGCAGCTGTCGACGCTCGACGGCTGGTGGCACGAAGCGTATGAGGGACTCAACGGATGGGCGATTCCGCCGGCGTCCACGCGCGCGACGCCTGACGAGTGGGACGCCGAGCGACTGTATCGATTGCTCGAGGAACAGGTGGTGCCGGCTTTTTACACGCGGGACGATTCCGGTGTACCCACGGCATGGGTACAGAAGATGAAACACGCGCTGCGCGTGGCGGGTCAGCAGTTCACGGCGCGTCGCATGGTCATGGAATACGTGCGGCAATCGTACGGCGCGGCCATGCGTGGCGACGGCACGCCTGACGATCCGCCAACGGCCTGACATGGAACGCCACCGGCGAACGCCCCCCACGATCACGCCCGGCGCGACCCTTCCGGTCGGTGCCCGGCCGGTGATTGGTGGTGCGCCTTCGTATCCGCTGACGTCCGGTCCCGATAACGAGCCGGTCACCGTCGTGCACCTGGCCGCCGAGCTGGCGCCGTTCGCGCGCACCGGCGGGCTGGGCGAGGCGGTGTCGAGTCTCGCGCATTACCAGGCCCGATCGGGGATCACGTCGATCATCATGATGCCGCTGTACAAGCAGGTCGTCGAGGTGGCGACGGACCTCGAGCCTGTGGGCGATGTCTTTCCCGTGCAGGTGGGGCCGCGCCGCGAGGAAGGCCGGCTCTACGAGTCCCGGGCCCTGATGAACAACCCGCGACAGGGCAAGCCGCGCATCCTGTTCATTCACAACCCGCAGTACTTCGGCCGCGACCAGATCTACGGTGACAGCCGCGGCGATTATCGCGACAACCACCGGCGGTTCGCGTTCTACTGCCTGGCGGCGCTGAACGCGCTGCCGAAAGTCGCTCGATCGCCCGTGCTGCTGCATGCGCACGACTGGCACGCGGCGCTGGCCCCGATTTACCTCCGCGCGTACGACTCCAACCCGGAGCGCGAGTTCTACCGGCAGACGTCGTCCGTGCTCACGGTGCATAACGCGGGCTTCCAGGGCCACTTCCCCACCGACACGATGGCGGAGCTCGGGCTGCCGTGGGAGTTGTACAACTTCGCGCAGCTCGAGTGGTATGGCCGCGTGAACCTGCTCAAGGGCGGCTTGGCATTCGCCGACGCGGTCACGACGGTCAGCCCGTCGCACGCGCACGAACTGCGCACAGCGGCCGGCGGATTCGGCCTCCACGATGCATTCATCGGATTGCGCGAGCGGTTCATCGGCATCGTGAACGGCATCGACCAGCACGAGTGGGATCCATCGAGCGATCCGATCATCACGGCGCGGTACTCGCGCGACGACCTGTCCGGCAAGAAGCGCTGCAAGGCGGCGCTGCAGCGGGCGTTCGGCCTGCCGCAGCGCGCGCGGGTGCCGATCTTCGGCATGAGCGCGCGCATGGTTTACCAGAAGGGACTCGACCTCATCCTCGGTAGCCCGAGGTTCCTGTCGCTGGACGCGCAGTTCCTGTTCCTGGGCCAGGGCGAGAAGAAGTACGTCGAGATCCTGACCGAGCTGGCATTGCGCGCGCCGGGCCGCATCGGGGTGCAGACCAATTTCACCGGCACGCAGGAGCACCGGCTGATGGCCGGCGCCGACATGATCATCATGCCGTCGCAATACGAGCCGTGCGGGCTGACGCAGATGCGCGCGCAGCGCTATGGCGCGCTGCCGGTGGCGCGGAAGGTCGGCGGCCTGGCCGACACCATCGACGACGGCATCACCGGTTTTCTCTTCGATGGCTTCACGACCAGCGAATTCCTGGCGGCATGTGTGCGCGCGATCGATCACTACCAGCATCCCGACTCCTGGCAGGATATGCAACGTGAAGCCATGTCGCGCGACTTCGGGTGGGAGCGGTCGGAGCAGAAGTATCGCGACGTCTATCGACGGGTGCTGGCCTCGCCTCGCTTCCGCCGATAACGAATGAACCAGGTGGACGTGGTGGTGATGTTGCACAGCCACCTACCCTACGTGCTGAACCACGGCCGGTGGCCGCACGGCAGCGACTGGATCTGCGAAGCGGCCATCGACACCTACCTGCCGCTGGTCGAGAAATTCCGGGCGCTCGATGCGCTGAACATCGCGGCCCCGGTGACGATCGGGTTCACGCCGATCCTGGCCAACCAGCTCGAGCACCCGACGTTCGCGAAGGAGCTCGAGGACTACTTCGAGCAGCGACTGGGCTTCTGCGACGAGGCACC
>CAMPKM010000083.1 GCA_946887155.1 uncultured Gemmatimonadota bacterium | reverse complement strand
CATCTTCCACGTCTCTGACCTGCATTTCGGGCAGCCGTGTGATCCCGACCTGATCGAGGCGATCGAGTCGCACGTGCAGGACGGGCAGTACGAGGTCGTCGCGGTGAGTGGCGACCTGTCGCAGCGCGCGCGGGCCGGCGAGTTCCAGCGGGCGAAGGCATTTCTCCGCGATGCGGCCAGGGTCAGCGCGGTGATCACCGTGCCGGGGAACCACGACGTCACGTGGTGGCGATCACCGCTCCACGTGCGTGGTGAAGACGCGATCTACGCGAAGTACCGTCATTACATCGACGACGACCTCGAGCCGGTGCTGCGTGTGCCGGGCGTGACGCTGGTGGGACTGAACACGGCGCAGGGCGTGAGTCATCGCACGTTGACCTGGAACATGCGCGACATCTCCATCATCGGTGACCTCCGGCGCCGGCAGATCGAGCGGGCGCATGCGGAGTTCACGAGCTCACCACCTGGTGACGCACGGGTCATCGTCATGCACCACAATCCCGTGAAGGGCGAGCTGTCCCAGCGACACGGCCTCAAGAACACGCGCCGGATACTCGGGGCGTTCGCGCGGATCGGCGTTGACGCGGTACTCTGCGGTCACGATCACCAGGAAGCGATCCACTTCGTCGAGCACACGAAGCGGGGGACCGTGATCTCGACGGCCGGTACGGTTTCGAACCGATCTCGTGGGGGAAGACCGTCGTCGGTCAATGTGCTCACGATTTCGCCCGTCAGCATCGAGGTGCGAACGCTTGTCTGGGTGGCAAGGAGCCGGGAGTTCACCGAGGGACCGGTGAAGGAATTTTCCCGGAACCGTGATTAAGCAGCGACCTCACCTGAGTCGTAGATTCCCGCCATGCCTCGCACCTTCCTGACCGTCCTCGCCGCCGCCGCCCTTGCCGGCGCGAGCTGGATCGGGGTGCGCGGGCTCGATCCGGTGCCGCCACTGGGCCGGTTGCTCGATCCGGTCAATGGTGTCTGGGGCGCAACGCGTGACGACCTCCGGGGTGACGCGGATGCCAGGATACCGAACCTGTCGGCGTCCGTCGACGTTCGCTACGACCGGCGCGGAGTGCCGCACATCTTTGCCGCCACGGAAGCCGACGCGATCCGTGCGTTAGGCTTCGTGGTCGCGCGGGACCGGTTGTTCCAGCTCGAGGCACAGGCGCGAGCGGCATCGGGACGGCTGACCGAATGGGCCGGCGCCGTGGCGCTCGAGGCGGACCGGGAAATGCGGCACCTCGGACTGCCGGCGTCCGCGGAGCGAAATGCCGCCGCCCTCGTCGCGGGATCGCGGGCGCAGGTGATCCTCGATGCGTACACGGACGGCGTGAACGCGTGGATCGATGCCATGCCACCGTCCGACCTCCCCGTGGAGTACCGGCTGCTGGGCGTGATGCCGGAGCGATGGGCGCCGGTGAACACGATGCACCTGTTCGCCCGAATGGGCTGGACCCTGGCGTACAACAACAACGAGCGCACGCAGATGGCGGTAGCGGCGCTCGTCGGACAGGACGCGGCCGCGGCGTTGTTCCCGGTGCATTCGCCGATCGTGGAGCCTATCGAGCCTAACGGTGATGGCGCACCGAGGTTCGACTTCCGGCCCATTCCCGCGCCGGGGGCTTCCGATTCGGTTGCGAAACGGATCGCGTCGGTGCTCCCGGCGCTGCCTGACGACGGTGACGCGCGCGGCAGTTTCGCCAGCAACAACTGGGCGGTCTCGCCACGCCGGACGGCCGCCGGAAAGGCGCTGCTCGCGGGCGACCCGCACCTCGACATGACACTGCCCAGCCTGTGGTACGAGGCGCACATCGTCGTGCCGGGCGTGCTCGACGTCTACGGTGTCACGATACCGGGCGCGCCGGGCATCATCATCGGCTTCACGCGCGACGTCGCCTGGTCGTTCACCAATACCGGCGCGGACGTGCTCGATCTCTACGCCGAAACCGTCGATGACGCGAACGATCCCCGGAAATACCAGCTCGACGGGGAGTGGAAGAACATCGAACTCCGCACCGAGGTGTATCGCGGCACGTCAGGTGAACAGATCGCCGTCGACACGCTGCGCCTGACGCACCGCGGCCCGATGTCGAAGGATGCATCGGGTCGATGGTTGTCGATGCGATGGATGGTCCTGCAGCCGGAACTCGACCAGACGGTCTTCCTGAACGCGGCGCGCGCAACGACCGCACGGGGGTTCCTCGACAGCATGGCAGTGGGCTTTGGCGCGCCGGCGCAGAACATGATCGTCGCCGACCGCCGGGGCACGATCGGGATCCGCTCGACAGGAAGATTTCCCGTCCGTCCGCCGGGCGCACGCCCGTTCGCGATCCAGGATGGCAGCAGCAGCCGCAATGACTGGCAGGGATACCTGCCCCTGGCGCGTTATCCGCAATCGTTCAATCCCGCGCAGGGATTTCTCGCTTCGGCAAACCAGGCGCCGCTGGATCCGCAGGACCGAAGCGACTACATGGGCATCGACACGGACTTCGATCCGTGGCGGGCGCTGCGCATCAACAAGCTTCTCCGCGGCGATTCGGCCGTGACGCCGGAGACGATGCGTCGCTGGCAGACGGATCCCGGAAGCGAACGCGCCGAGTCGTTCGTTCCGCTTTTCCTGGACGCCGCGCGGCGGGCCACCGGTGGCGCCAAAACGGTTTCGCTCGACTCGGCTGCGCGCTGGTTGTCGGAATGGGATCGGCGTTACATGCCGGGCGACTCGCACGCGGTGCTGTTCGAGGCTGCGATGCGCCAGTTGTCGTCGCGGACCTGGGATGAGCTCACGGTCGAGAATGGGCGGCGGGTCGCCACGCCCGGCAGCGACATGCTGTTCAACCTCGCGCAGGATACGGCGAGTCCCTGGTGGGATGACCATCGAACCAGCGACGTGACCGAGGATCGCGATTGGATCCTGAACGCATCGCTGGCGGCGGCATACGATTCACTGGTCGCGCGTTACGGGGATCGCGCCGGCGGCGACTGGCGGTGGGGCACGGTCGGCGCTACCCGCATCATGCACTTGTTAGGTCTGGCTGGATTTTCCGAGATCGGCATCCCGGTGCAGGGCGGGCCGTCGACCTTGAATCCCGCCAGCGTGGGCGGCCACGGACCGAGCTGGCGCATGGTCGTGGAACTGGGTGATTCCATCCAGGCATGGGGCACGTATCCCGGCGGCCAGAGTGGGAACCCGTTCAGTCCGCGTTACAAGGACCGCCTGCCCTACTGGCGACGTGGTGAGCTCGACACGCTGTTTGCGCCGCGCGACACGTCCGCGGTCAGCGCGGTCGCGCGCCTGCGGTTGACCCCGGGGATGGCTACGCCGTGAGCATTCTCTTCGGGGTGGTCGTCATTGCAGCCTGTACCTGGTTTGGTGCGCCGACGCTCGGGCCGATCGTCGCCGGCTTCCTGATCGGACTGGCGTGGCCGGAGCGGTCGGTGCGGGTCGCGGCCGCCGCCGCGTTCCTCGCCTGGGGCGGGCTGCTGCTTTTCGGCCTGGTTCGTGGTACGGATGTGTCCGCACTGGCGACGTCGTTAGGCGGGGCGATGAGCCTGCCCGCGTGGGCGATCTTCACCGCCACGCTGCTTTACCCCGTGATCCTCGCCGCCTCGGCGGCCTGGCTTGGCCACGTCATCACGCCGCGACAGTTCTTCTGGTCGAGCAAGAAGAATTACTCCCGGCGCTGACCTTCGCCCTCACCCTACAGCTTCCATGTCGTCAACACGCGACTTCTTCAACATCGACAGCGCCCTTTCCGAAGAGGAACGCGCCATCCGCGACACCATCCGCCGCTGGGTGGACGAGCGCGTCCTGCCCATCATCGGCGATTGTTACGTCGAGGGCCGGTTCCCGAAGGAACTGATCCCGGAGATGGCGGAACTGGGCGTCTTTGGCGCCAACCTCCCCGAGGAATACGGCTGCGCGGGCCTGAACAACGTGTCGTACGGGCTGATCATGCAGGAACTCGAGCGCGGCGACAGCGGCGTCAGGTCGTTCGCCTCGGTGCAGGGCGCGCTGGTCATGTACCCGATCTACGCCTTCGGCAGTGAGGAGCAGAAGCGGCACTGGTTGCCGCGAATGGCGAAAGGCGAGGCGATCGGCTGCTTCGGCCTGACCGAGCCGGACTACGGATCGAACCCCGCGGGCATGATCACGATGGCGCGGCAGGAGAAGGACGGCACGTGGTTGCTCAACGGCGGCAAGATGTGGATCACCAATGGATCGACGGCGAAGGTTGCCGTGGTGTGGGCCAAGACCAACGACGACGCTGATGCGCGATCGATCCGCGGATTCCTCGTCCCTACCGATTCGAAGGGGTTCACCGCGAAGGACCAGAAGGGGAAGCTGTCGCTGCGCGCGTCGGACACGAGTGAGCTCGTGTTCAGTGATGTGCACCTGCCCGCTGATGCCATCCTTCCTGGATCGGGCGGACTCAAGTCGCCGCTCATGTGCCTGACCCAGGCGCGCTACGGGATTTCGTGGGGCGCGGTCGGTGCGGCGATGGCGTGTTTCGAGGAAGCGAGCTCGTACGCGAAGAATCGGGTGATGCCCGATCGGCGGATTCCAGATCCAGCAGCAGCGGCTCGCCGAAATGCTCACCGGGATCGTGCAGGGACAGCTCCTCACGCTGCACCTCGGCCGGATGAAAGACGCCGGCAGCATGACGCCGCAGCAGGTATCGCTGGCCAAGCGGAGCAACGTGTCGATGGCGACCGACGTCGCCCGGGAGGCGCGCCGGTTGTTAGGCGCCGTGGGCGTGCTGGCCGAGTACGCCGCGATGCGGCACATGGCGAACCTGGAGAGCGTCTACACGTACGAGGGGACACACGACGTGCATTCACTCGTACTGGGACAGGCGATTACCGGCATCAGCGCCTTCAACTGAAAACCGGGGACAGACCACCATTTTCAGGAAACCGTAGTCTGTCCCTGTTTTCAGGGCTCGTCGGACGGTTGCTGGTGTTTCAGGGTTACACAGGTTCCTTCTCATGAAACACACGGCGATTCTGGCGATCATTCTGGTTGTGACACCAGTGCAGGCCCAAAACGCTCCGCAGCGGTGCGGGGTGGGTATTCCGGCGTCGGAACAGAAGGGATACGTGCCGCTCCCAAGCGGCGACGTCTTCTGTCCGCTCATTGCCGACCCGAAATCGTCACGCACGTTTGCCAGCTATCAGCGGCACGAGTCCGGAGAAGGCCTTGTCGACGAACAGCTCGACATCGCGTCAGTGGGCATCGGCGACGTGTTCGGGCTTGGCCGTTGGAACGGCTCCATGCCAGGGGATGGAGTGCAACTGTCGGTGACTGCCGGCGTCTTCGCGCAGTTCGATCTCACCACGTCGTCGTACGATTTGTTGAACGCGGACTACGTCGTTGGCCTGCCGCTCACGATTCGCCGAGGCGGATTCTCGACCCGCCTCCGGATTTACCATCAGAGCTCGCACCTGGGCGACGAATACCTGCTGCGCGAACCACCCGACCGCCGAGATCGCGAGAACCTCAGCTTCGAGGCGCTCGAATTGATCCTTTCCGTGGATGGCGGCCCCCTTCGGCTGTACGGCGGCGGCGAATACCTGTTCAACAAGGAGCCCCAGGATCTCGGCGTCTACGTGGCCCACGGCGGCATCGAGCTGCGCCCGGCAACGCGGATCATCCCCATGGGTGCGTTAGGCGGCTTTCGGTTCGTGGGTGCGGCCGACCTCAAGTCGTCGGAGGAGCAGGAGTGGAAGCCGGCCGTCAGTGCGCGTGCCGGCCTCGAATACGATCGGTCCGGGGACGATGCCACGGCCCGGCGCTGGGGGCTGTTCGGAGAGTTCTATTCCGGTCCGTCGCCCTATGGCCAGTTCTTCCGGGAAAACGTCCGATTGATTGGGGTGGGTTTGCACCTGGGCTTCTAGTTGAGGGCGAGGCACACGGACAGGGCGGAACGCGGACGGCGCTGGTAATGCAGATTAACGCCGTGAACATGCGACGAGGGCCTCAAAGCGTCGCTCATTCCCACACTCCTGAGCAGCGGCCCTCGTCGCATCTTCAACAGCGTTCGTCAGTGTCTTCAGTGCGTTATGTGTTCCGCCTTACCCGTGCCTATCGTTCTTCCAAGAAGTGCGCCAATCGTGACGAGATAAACGATCACTATCAATATCGGTATAACGACAAATCGTCGTTCAGGGAACGCATACCATGTGACAAGGCAGAGCAATGTTCGGGCGACAGCATGAAACGTTCCTACCCAATGCTGAATGATCCATCCGAACGGCAACCACATGAGACCCGCCAGAATCCCGACGGTCAGCGGCAGTGAAGTCGGATCCTGCTGAAAAAACGGAATGGCAATAGCGAAGACGAGCCACGCCATCACCACCGTGCGCATGAAAAGCGCATCGAACGGGTTCCCCGGCCGCTTCTTACCCAGCAGGTCTTCACCGGTGAAACGCGCCACGACGAGGCCGAGCGAAAAAATCGTCCCGGTGCCGATGAATAACGCCCATGCCGCCTGATGCACCGGCAGCAGCAGGCCGGCCACGCCGATCGCGGCCCAGGCGATCATGCCGGCGACAGGCATCGCCAGGAACGGACTGCTCTTGAAATACTCCCGTTGAGTTTCGAGGCCTGAGACGGTCATTGGATCCATGCGTAGACATACGAGGCAGGCCGGCACGTAGATTCATCGGTGATGTCCCGCGTACTCCTCATGCTGCTTCTCGCCGGTTGTATATCGGCACAACGTGGCCGCACTGATCCAATCGTGATCGGGACGTTCGTCGACGATTACAACGCCACGCACACGGTAAACCAACACGAATGGCGCCACGGGTCGCGCTCGCGATACCGCATCGTCAAGTGGAACGTGGACCGACAGTACTTCATCGCGCAGAATGATTCCGCCAATCCGGGTGATCCCGGACTGTGGAGCCGTGTCGACTGGATCGAGCTGGACGGGATGCGACCATGGACCTGGGCCTATTGCATGAGCGCCTACAAGGCGCCGACGGCTGATTCAGCGGAGGCGACGCGGGTCGTGAACCGGGCAACTCCGCGTACAGGGTGCAACGGCTTTCCATTTACGCGGATGAAAGCGACGTCGTAGACTGTCCTGCTGTGTGGTCGCCCATGGTCCGTATGAGGCCGCTTACACACAAACGGGCGATCCATGCCCTGCTTGCCGAGTATCATTGAGATTCGAGTGGAGTCCCACTGGAGGAGACCCATGCACAGGTACGTGAGATTCGTCGTTCCCATGCTCGTCGCGGCCGTCATCGTTCCGGGTCGTGTCACAGCACAAGGCGTGGACCCGCGGCCAGCCAACGGCGCGAACCAGAAGCCTGCGTTTGCCGGCCAGACCGATGCGCCGGAACAGAAACTGGACGTCAACTTCGAGGTCGTGACCGTCGCCGACAACATCAACACCGGGTGGTCGGTGGCCTTCCTGCCTGACGGGAAAATGCTGGTCACGGAACGAGGCGGGAACCTGCTCGTGATCGGCGCCGATGGCGCCAAGTCACCGCCGGTGACCGGTCTGCCGCCCGTCGATGCCCGAGGCCAGGGTGGACTGCTTGACGTCGCGCTCGACCCGGACTTTGCGACCAACAGCGTGATCTACTGGAGTTTCGCGGAGCCGCAGGAAGGCGGCGCGAATAACACCGCCGTCGCCCGGGGCACGTTCGTTGATGGCGCCGAGCCGCGCGTGGAAGATGTGCGCGTCATCTACCATCAGGTGCCGGCGATGGAGTCGCGCGCGCACTTCGGCAGCCGGCTCGTCTTCGGCCGCGACAAGACGTTGTACGTGACGCAGGGCGACCGGTCGATCACGCCGGGGCGCATGCAGGCGCAGAACATGGACGTCCTCATCGGCAAGATCGTTCGCATCAATCGCGACGGCACGATTCCGTCCGACAATCCGTTCGTCGGCCGACAGGGCGTCAAGCCGGAGATCTGGTCGATCGGTCATCGGAACGCGCAGGCGGCGGCACTGCATCCGACGACGGGCGAACTCTGGGCCATCGAGCACGGCACGCGCGGTGGCGACGAAATCAACATCGCGCGTAAGGGAAAGGATTACGGCTGGCCGACGATCGCGTACGGCATCGAATATCGCGGCGGCCCGATCACGGGCGGGATCACCGCAAAGGAAGGGATGGAGCAGCCACTGTACTACTGGGATCCGGTCATTGGACCGAGCGGCATGGCCTTCTACACGGCCGACCTGTTCCCGGAATGGAAGGGGAGCCTGTTCGTCGGCGGTCACGCGACATACGACCTGGTGCGGCTATCGGTCGATGGCGAAAAGATCGTTGGTGAAGAACGGCTGCTGAAGGACCTGGAGCCACGTCCGCACGTTCGCGATGTGCGTCAGGGCCCTGATGGTGCGCTCTATGTGCTGACCGACAGCACGTCAGGGAAGCTGCTGAAGCTCGTGCCGCGCCGGTGAGGGCGACGAGCCAAAGAGCAGAAAGCGCCGGGCCTCGAGCGAGGTCCCGGCGCTTTGTTAATCGCCAATCGTCAATCGTCAATCGTCAATCGTCAATCGTCAATCGTCAATCACATGCCCTTGGTGCCGGTGAACCGATAGCGCATAACGACGGAATCGGGCGTCGCTGCCAGGTTCATATGGCCCGTCCCGCTAACCTGGTTGCCGCTCACGCGCGCGACCCAGTGGTCGGTCATCATCGTACCGCCCATCGTCGCGTCGGCGTACGGAGCCGAGTTGCCGACGATGCTGTCGCCCTGGATCGTGTACGTGGCCGTGATAGTGTCATTCGGCGCGGTACTGGCAATGAGACGGCACGTTCCAGCCGCGCAGATGTTCGTCCAGTTCGCCACCACCGAGTCCGACCCTTCCGCCATCAGGGTGCCCGTCCACGTGCCGGCGACATCGGCGTCCGTGAGCACAGCGGGAGCCGCCGCAGCGGAGTCTGCCGGGGGAGTCTCTCCTCCCGCACAAGCGATGAGAAACGGAACGACGAGCAGGTAACGGCGCATAGGCTCTCCTCTGGTGATTCGGCGTGGATGCCCGCAGGCGCACGACGATACTGCTGCCCAGCCCGATGGCGCAATGAGTTGGGTCACACGCGTGCATGGTTCAGGGCCGGTTACTGGCCGGGTCCGCCAGGCTTTCGACTGCCACGCACCGTGCCGAGAAGCAGTTGCCAGCACCACTTCGGCATGAATCGAAGCGTCAGTGCGATGACCTTGTAGCCAATCCCGGGGACGACAACCACCGGACGACGGCGTTCCAAAGCCGCCAGCGAGGCGGCCACCACGACATCCGCCTTCATCCACATCCACGACGGAGTGTGCGACATGTCCATCGCGCCGCGGGCATGGAACTCGGTGTGCACGTAGCCGGGGCAAAGCGCCTGCACGTAAACACCAGTG
Source organism: uncultured Gemmatimonadota bacterium (assembly GCA_946887155.1). Next base: position 313 of record CAMPKM010000083.1, on the reverse strand, counting down.
CCACCCAGTTCGAGGGAGAGGCTTTCGATGAAACTGCGCTGCCAGGCCTTCGTCGCGCTGTAATTCACGTTGCCGGGACTCGTCATCCATGACGCAATGGACGAGACGTTGATGATCGCCCCACTGTGGCGGGCCACCATGCCGTCCACGGCCGCGTGCGCGAGTCGATTGGCGGCGAGAACATGAACACGGATCATGGCCTCCTGCTGCTCACGTGACTCGCGGACAAACGATCTTCTGGTGCCGAATCCAGCGTTGTTGACGAGGACGTCTGGTGCGGCATGGTCGATTCGTGCCACCACACGGGACACAT
>CAMPKM010000082.1 GCA_946887155.1 uncultured Gemmatimonadota bacterium | reverse complement strand
CTCCAGATCGTCGCCCTCTCGAACCGGATCCAGAAAAGCAGCGACGAACTGTCGCAGGCCAGGGAACTCGTCGACATCGACGATCCGGAAATGGCCGCCGAGGCGCGCGCCGAGGTCGAGCGACTCGAGCAATCATTGCATGAACTCGAGGAGCAGGCGAAGCCACTCCTCATCCCACAGGACCCGCTCAACGAGCGCTCCTGCATCGTGGAAATCCGAGCCGGAACCGGGGGTGATGAAGCCGCGCTGTTCGCGGCCGACCTCCTGCGCATGTACACGCGGTATATCGAGCGGAAAGGCTGGAAGATCGAGATGCTCGAGTACTCCGACGGGACGAAGGGCGGTGTGAAAGAAGCGGTGATGAAGGTCGACGGCACTGGCGCGTTCGGTGAGATGCACTGGGAATCGGGCGTGCACCGTGTGCAACGCGTTCCCGAGACCGAGGCGGCCGGCCGGATCCATACGTCCGCGGCGACCGTGGCCGTTTTGCCGGAAGCTGAAGAAGTGGACGTCGAGATCGACGAAAAGGAGCTTCGCGTCGACGTCTATCGCGCCTCAGGACCGGGAGGGCAGGGTGTCAACACGACCGACTCTGCCGTCAGGCTGACGCACCTGCCGACGGGTATCGTCGTCACGCAGCAGGACCAGCGATCCCAGCTCCAGAACAAGATCAAGGCCATGGGAGTGTTGCGTGCGAAGATTCTCGACGCGCGTCTCCAGGCGCAGCAGGCGGAACGCGCGCGCATCCGGAAGTCGCAGGTTTCGACCGGCGACCGCTCGGCAAAGATCCGCACGTACAACTTTCCGCAGAGCCGGATCACCGATCACCGCATCAACTTCACGTCGCACGATCTCGTCCGCATCATGGACGGCGATATCGGCAAGCTGATCGAGGCATTGAAGCTCGCCGATACCGAAGAGCGGTTGGCGGAAGAGGAATGACCACCATTTCCACTTCGGCCACCACCGTCGGCGAACTGGTCGGCTGCATAGCGAGTGTTCTCGCGGCCGCCGGCATCGCCGAGTGCAGGACGGAGGCGCGTGACCTGGTCGCCGCCATCGCCGGTGAGGGACGGTTCTGGCCGCGCGCCAACGCCGGCTGCGCCGTCTCCAGGGACCTCGCCGTCATGGTGGACGCGGCGGCGGCCAGGCGGGCATCGGGGATGCCGTTTGCCTATGCGGTTGGGCGCGCGGCTTTTCGCCACCTGACCCTGACGGTCGATGAGCGCGTGCTGATTCCACGCCAGGAAACCGAGCGACTCGTGGATCTTGTTCTCGAGCGCGCGGCTCGTGGAGTGGCGGCGGATGTGGGCACCGGGTCGGGTGCGGTCGCGCTTGCGCTGGCGTCCGAAGGCAGGTTCGAGCGCGTCATTGCGACGGACATCGCGTCGGGATCGCTGTCGGTGGCTCGCGAAAATCTGAAGGCGATTCCGCAGGGAAGTTCCGCGATCGAGTTCCGGACCGGCGACCTTCTTTCGCCACTTCACGGCGAGCGCCTCGACGTACTCGTCTCGAATCCACCGTATATCGCCTACGACGAGGCCGTGGAGTTGCCGGCGTCCGTTCGCGACTGGGAACCGCCGCAGGCGCTGTTCTCCGGTGGTCAAGGGCTGGCGGCGACACGGCGGATCATCGAGGGCGCTCCGGCGCTACTTTGCAAGGGAGGCCTGCTGGCTCTCGAGGCCGACTCCAGGCGGGCCCTGCAGGTGACCGAACTCGTCGCGTCGAGCGGTGCGTTCAGGGCCATCGAACTTCACCATGACCTGATGGGCCGCGAACGCTTTGTCTTCGCGACGCGGGCCTGACGACTGACCCGGATCAATCATGATTGAGCAGAAAGGGAAGGAACTCGGCCGCCTCATTGGCCAGAGCAGCGAGTACCAGGCGCTGAAGCGTTCCAACGATGCGCTGAGTGAGGACCGCGAAGCCGTCACGCTGCTCCGGCGAATGGAAGAGCTCCGTGGCACGGCGCAGGCCATGATCGAAAATGGCGGGAATCCCACCGAAGAGATGGAACGTGAACTGGACGAACTCCTGTCGAAGGTCCAGGTGAATCCCACGTACCAGCGCGCGCTCGTCACGCAGACGAACTTCGACAAGCTCATGATGCAGGTGAATCAGTGGATCGCCGAAGGCATCAAGAGCGGCGCGGCGAGCCCGATCATCACGCTTGGGTGATCGAGTGGGCGGCGGCCTGATCGTCCTCGAGGGCATCGAAGGGGTCGGGAAATCGACCCAGCTGCAACACCTGAAGCGGTGGCTCGAGCAATCGGGTACGGTGACGACTGTTCGCGAACCCGGTGGCACCTCCGCAGGCGACGTGATCCGCCGGCTGCTCCTCGATCCCGAGAGCCAGCTCGACGAACGAACCGAGGCCTTGCTGTTTATGGCCTCCCGCGCGCAGGTCGTGGCGGAGGTGATCCGGCCGGCGCTCGCACGTGGCGATTTCGTTCTCGTCGACCGATTTTTCCTGAGCACCTATGCGTACCAGATCGCGGGTCGCGGTCTGCCCGAGGATGAAGTGAGACGGGCGAACGCGCTGGCGACGGATGGATTGGTTCCGAACCTGACCCTGCTCCTCGAAATGTCCGCGGGCGCCGCACTGGAACGTGCCGCACGCCGCAGCGCGCAGGATCGTATCGAACGGTCGGGGGATGCGTTCTACGAACGAGTCAGTTCGGCATTCAGGACCTTTGCGTCCAGCGACTGGCAGCAGAAACATCCGGAGGCCGGACCCGTAGTTCTGGTCGACGCGTCGGGAGATGAGCACGACGTCGCCCGCCGGATCCAGGATGTCCTGCAGCAGCGATGGTCGCAAACCGAACGTTCCTTCGCGGGGTCCAACTCGTGAGGCGCATACTGTGACGATGAAGGCACGAACCCTCGCCGTGGCGGCGGCACTCGGTACCACCCTGGTGGGTGGCGGCTGGGTCATTGGACGCGGCCTGCACGTTCGCGAAACCGACTTCACCAGCGCCCGTCTTTTTGACACCGTGCTGGGCCACGTCAGGACGTTTTTCGTCGATTCCATTGCCGATTCGACGCTCTATGAGCATGCAATGGTCGGCATGCTGCGTGAACTGGATGATCCGTACACGCTCTACCTGCCGCCCAACCGACTCCAGCGGCTGACCGAACAGACCACGGGCAACTACATCGGCATCGGCGCCCAGATCCAGCGCCGGGATGATTATCCGATGATCATTGCGCCGTTTCCCGGTTCGCCGGCCGAGCGCGCGGGCTTGAAAACGGGTGACCGGGTCGTGGAGATCGACTCGATGAAAACGCGCGGCTGGACCACGGAAGAAGTGACGAGGGCGTTACGTGGGCCGCCGGAGAGCAACGTGAAGGTCGTCATCGAGCGCCCGGGGTACCCGGCCCGGTTGTCGTTCACGCTCAAGCGCGGCGGCGTACACCGGCGCGCGGTCGGGCGTACCGCCTTGTTAGGCAGCGGCGTCGGCTATGTCGACGTGAACATCTTCAACGATTCCACCGCGATCGAGCTTCGCAAGGCCGTCGATTCGCTGCGCGCCGCGGGAATGCGGTCGCTGGTGATGGACCTCCGCGGAAATCCGGGCGGGGTGCTGGCGCAGGGTGTCGGCGTGGCCGGGATGTTCCTCGACTCGGCGCGGGTCATCGTCTCGATGCGGGGCCGAGCGGAGGGCGAGTCGGAAACCGTGCTTGACTCGCTTCCCCAGCCATGGCCGCAGATGCCGCTGGTGGTGCTGGTGGACGCCGGCAGCGCCAGCGCATCGGAAATCGTCGCCGGTGCGTTGCAGGACCACGACCGCGCCGTCGTGATGGGGCGGACGACGTTCGGGAAGGGGAGTGCGCAGGGCATCTTCGCGACATCGTCCGGCGGCGGCGTGCGCATCACCACGGCGCGCTGGTTCACGCCATCGGGGCGCTCGATCGACCGGCCGCGCCGCACCGATGCGGGCCCGGCCGACGGCGACGCGCCGGCTGACACGTTCCGCACCCGCCAGGGGAGGCGCGTCGCCGGGGGCGGTGGCATTGTGCCGGACATCCTGGCCGGCGATTCGGCGCTGTCGCCCCAGGAGCAGGCGCTCGAGGACGCGTTAGGCAGCCGGGTGATCCAGTTCCGGGACGCGATGGTGGACGTGGCGATCTCGCTGCAGTCCCGGGGCGCGGTTCACAACCGGCACTTCGTGGTGACGCCGGTGATGCTCGACGACCTGTGGAGGGCGATGCGAAATCGCGGCTTCCGGTTCGACCGGTCCATCTTTGACGGGGCCGCGCCGCTCGTCTCGAGCCTCCTCGGACGGGAGATCGCGCGATTTGCCTTTGGGCCCGAGGCGGAAGCGGAGCGCGCGATCGCCGACGACCGGGTCATTCAGGCGGCCGTGCGTCTCGTGGCACAGGCGACGTCACCGGCACAACTCCTCGAGCACCTGCCGGATCGGTAAAAGGGGTCCGACACCTTTTCGTAAAAGGTGTCTGACCCCTTTTCCCATTTTACTTGATATCGACGACCTTCACGCCCTTCGGCACCGTGAAGGTGAAAGCGCTTGCGCTCACCGGTGCGTTGGGGGTGAACGAGGTGATCTTCACGAGCCGCGTCACACCGTTAGGCTCGACCGCCTCGAACTGCAGCAGGGAACCGTTCGCGAGGTCGATCCAGACCTTTGCCCGGACGAAGTCGGCTTCCTTCGATTTCGGCGTAAGCTGCACGATGTGCGCCTTCTTCGTCCCGACCGTTACCGCGCCTCCGTCCCCGATCGTGTAGCGGTCGCGTGGGTTGGTGAAGAACTCCCCGATCAGGTCGAGGGCGCCGGCCTGGCCGCCGCACGGGGCGCGACTCACGCGGCCGGGCGTCGATGTCGGCAGGTACACCCACACATAACGTCCATCGCAGATGATGACGTCACCCTTCGGGTCGGTGAACCGGAATGCAAAACGGTTCGGCCGCGACTGCTCGAAGTTGCCCTTCGAGTTCAGCTTCGAACCGAGCAGCGGATTGGTGATCGTCTGCTCGAACGACGCCTTGGCCGTCCGGATGTCCGAATAAGCCTTCACCGCCGCATCGATCGCCTGATCGGCGGGCGATTGCAGCGTCGCTACGAGAAACAACGAAAGGATAGACATGATGGAAGGTGGTGCGAGAACCTTGTTGAGCTCTGGCCTTCGAGCTCTGACCTCCTGTTCGTATCCTTCAGCCCACTTCCAGTTCCACGCCGGCAGGGCTCGACGCGACATTGCGGTCGATCGCGCCCGCGATGAGCCGTAAGGCATCCATCAGTTGCGAGAACTGGTCCGGAAACAGGCTTTGTGATCCATCTGACAAAGCGCGGTCGGGATTCGGATGGACCTCCACGATGATGCCGTCGGCGCCGGCGGCGATCGCGGCACGGGCCATCGGCGTGACCTTGTCGCGGAGCCCCGTCCCGTGACTCGGGTCGGCGATGATCGGCAGGTGCGAAAGACGCTGTACGATCGGGATCGCGTTCAGGTCGAACATGTTCCTGGCGGCGCTATCGAAACTCCGGACGCCGCGCTCGCAGAGGATCACGTTAGGGTTCCCCTCGGCCAGGATATATTCGGCGCTCAGCAACAAGTCGTTGATCGTGGCGGCCAGTCCGCGCTTGAGCAGCACCGGCTTGCGCATCCGTCCGACGGCGCGCAGCAGCGAGTAGTTCTGCATGTTGCGGGCGCCGAGCTGGATGCAGTCGGCATATTCGGCCACCAGCTCGGCTCCCGCTTCATCCATCGCTTCAGTCACGATCGGAAGACCGGTTTCCTGCCGGGCGAGCGCCAGGAGTTCGAGTCCACGCTTGCCGAGCCCCTGGAACGAATACGGTGAGCTGCGCGGCTTGAACGCGCCGCCACGGAGCGCCGTCGCACCGGCGGCCCGCACCGCGCGCGCCGACTCGACGATCTGCTCCTCGGATTCCACCGAACAGGGGCCGGCGATCACCACGACATCCCTTCCACCGACCACGACACCGCGGCCGAGATGAACCAGCGTGGTGTCGGCCTTCCATTCGCGAGACACCTGCTTGTAGGGCTTCGAGACGTGAAGGACCTGTGCCACGCCAGGCAGCCCAATGACGTTCGAGTCATCGACCGGTCCGTCGTTCCCGATCAACCCGACCGCGGTTCGTTGCTCGCCAGGCATGGGCACCGGCTGGTAGCCCATGTCGCGAATCGCCTGGCAGACGGCTTCAATTTCTGGCGCGCTCGCGCCGTGGTGCATAACGACCAGCATTACGACTCCTCGAGATCCAGTGACCAGCCATCGTGCGCCATGACCATGCTGCCGTCGAACTGCTCGGCGACCTGGCCCGCGATGTCTTCCGCCTCGACGGGTGGGTAGAAATGGGTCAGCACCAGTCGCTTCGGGCGCGCGATGGCCGCGAGGGCACCGCACTGGCGAGGCGTCAGGTGAAGGGGCAGGGCCATAGCATCCGGGAGCGAGCACTCGCACACCAGGACATCGCAGCCTTCCGCCCACGCGCCCAGCGCCGGCTCGAAACCGGTATCTCCGGTCACGACCACGCGCCGTCCACGTCCGCGAACGGAATATGCCACACTCTCCTCGGTATGTGGAACCTTGAAGGCGTCGAGAAACACGCCTTCAGCGATCTCCCTTCCGGCGCCGGGGGCCAGTTCCGTTATCGTGATGGGGAAGGGGTGGTCGAGGAGGTCAGCGCCGAATGCCAGCTTCATGGCGTCGAGCAGTGCGGCAAAGCCGGGCGGCCCAATGAGCTCGACCGGATCGGTGCGCGACGGGAGCTGGCCGTAGCGCCAGGCGTAGATCAGGTTTGCAAGGTCGGTCGTGTGGTCGGCGTGGAAGTGCGTGTTGGCGACGTGCGTGATCTTCTGCCACGCGATCCCGCGTTCAGCCATGCGCAGCACCACGGCGCTGCCGCAGTCGATCAGGAGCCGGACGTCCCCGACCTCCACCAAGGTGCCGCTCTGGGCTCGGTGGGGATGCGGGGCGGCGGTGCCGGTGCCAATGGTGGTGACGCGCAAGGGGGTCGTCGTGAGGACGTGAGGACGTGAGGACGTGAGAAAGTGAGGTCGAATTTCGTGAGGTCGTGCAGTCGCTACAACCTCAGATCCGAATTGCTGCTCGTTTTCACGTTCCCGTCCTCACGATCTCACGCCTCACGTCCTCACGCTACAGCGACGTCGCCATGGCTTCCGGCGGTGCCGCGTCCGCGACGATCGCGCTGTCCGCGGGCTCGTCATCCTCCCGGCTCGTGTCATCCAGGTTCGGCCCACGCATCCGGACGCTGACCACCGACGACACGCCCGGCTCCTGCATCGTTATGCCATAAACCGCGTCGGCGGCTTCGGTCGTCGTGCGCGGGTTGTGCGTGATGACGATGAACTGCGTCTTCTGCTTGAACTCGTTCAGCATCCGCACGAACCGGCCGATGTTCGCGTCGTCGAGCGGGGCGTCGACCTCGTCCAGCAGGCAGAACGGACTCGGCTTGGTGAGGAAGATGCCGAAGAGCAGTGAGAGCGCCACCAGCGCCCGCTCACCACTCGAGAGCAAGTGGATGCGCTGCGTGCGCTTGCCGCGCGGTGAGGCGTGCACCTCGATGTCGCAGTCGAGCGGCATGTCGGGATTTTCGAGTCGCAGGTCGCACTCGCCGCCGCCGAACAGCGTCATGAAGATGTGACGGAAGTTCTCCCGTACCTGGGTGAACGTCGCCAGGAACATCTCACGCGCGGTGGCGTCAATTTCGCGAATGGCGGTCTGCAGCGAATTCCTCGCGTCGTTCAGGTCGGCGCGCTGGGTCGTCAGGAAGTCGAACCGCTTGACCTCCTCGTCATGCTCCTCGATCGCGAGGGGATTCACCGGACCTAACGTGTCGACCTGCTGCTGCAGCGCGGCAGCCTCGGCGCGAAGCGAGTCGTCGTCGAGGTCGAGCGGCTGCACCGTCGACAGCAATTCGTCCAGTGGACGGCGCCATTCAGCCTCGAGTCGCTCGCGGATCGCGGTGCGGCGACCCGACAGCTCCGTGAAACGCAACTGCGCGTGGTGAAGCTCCTCACCGCGATCGTGCGCGGCGCGGCGTGACGCATCGAGTTCGTGCTCGGTGCGTTCGACCTTCGCGTTCGCTTCGGATACCGCACGCTCAGATGCTTCGAGCCGGCCTTCGGCCGCCGTCAGCGCGGCGACTTTCGTCTCGAGGTCGGACTGCCAGGAGGACATCTGCGCAGCGAGTTCGCGATCCGCTTCCTCGATCAGTGTCAGTTCATTGGCGAGGGTCGACAACCGGCCAGAAGCGACGTCGCGCTCGTCGCGCAAGCGCTGGCGGCGGTCCGCGGCGACCTGCAGCCGTGCCTGTGCCTGCGCCATCGCTACCTGTCCCTCGCTGCGGCGATCGCGCGCCGCTTCCATCCGCGATTCTGCCGCCGCAAGACTATCGCGCTGTTCATTGGCCCGGGCGTCGAAGCTCGCGGCCTCGGTGCGGGCCGATTCCTGCGAATCGTCGATCGTGCGCAGCGACCCCTCGAGCGCCTCGATGCGATTCGACAGTTGTGCCGACTGGGATCTCGATTCCTGGATCTCGCGCTCATAACGCGCGTGACGGCGCTCGAGCTCCGACAGCGCCTCACGGGCCTGGCGTTCCACCGTTTGCGCGGCATGCGATGCGTCAGCAGCGGCCACCACGGCCGCCTCCGCCGACTGCAGCGTCGCGCGCGCCAGCTCGGTTGCGGCCATGGCGTTCCGTCGTGACTCCGCCGCCCCCTCGAGTTCCGCGCGAAGGCTCACCAGTTCCGCGCGACGACGCAGTGGACCGGGTCCCGCCGACGGTCCGGGGAGCCACACGGCACCGCGCTTGTCCACGAACGATCCATCATCGAGCGAACGCACCCGCTCCAGCAGCACCCTGGCCCAACCCGCCGCTTCAGGCGCCACTTCGAGCTGCTCGATGAGATCGCCGGCATCGACCGGCGACGAGTCCGAGACGGCATCGAGAGGGAGCAGCAGGAGCGGGCCGGGGTTGGTCTCGTTATGCCATTCGCGGATGGAGTCGGCCACCTCACGGTTTCGCACGAGCACCGCGTGTACGCTCATGCCCAGAAAGCGCTCGATCGATGCCGCCGCATTGGCACCCGCGGTCACGAAGTCGGACAGTGGACCAAGGATGGCGTCACCACCGAATCGGCCACGCTCCTCGAGCAGCCTCGCGGCCGCAGGTGCCAGCCCGACGCGTTCGCGCTCCAGCCCTTCAAGCCCGTGCACCCGGCCTTCGACGGCCGTGTGCAGGTCTTCGATCCGGCCGAGTTCAGCGCGGGCAGCCGCCTCCCGCTCCCGTGCCGCGAGCGCATCGAGACGAGCCTGGTCGAGCGCGGCTTGCGCGCGCTCGACAGACTCCCGCGCCGATGCCGCCGTTGCGGTTGCGCTCACGATTTCCCTCGACAGCACCTCGGCTGCCTCGTTCAGCTTGCCGCGCTCCGAATCGAGGACGCGTGTCCGCGCCTCGAGTTCCGAGAACTCGCGAGCCGCGGCTTCGCGGTCAGCGACCAGCGTGCGAATGCGATCCCGTGAATTGCGCGACAGGCGATCGGATTCTTCAGCACCCTCCCGGGCAAGGCGGACCGCTTCGCGTGCTTCCGTTTCGGCGGCAGCGCGCGCCACGGCATCCTCGTGCGCGGCGTTCACCAGCCGTTCGAGCTCTGTGACTTCGGCGGCAGCCGCGGCGAGTTCCCGGTCGAGCCGGTTCTCTGTTTCACTCCCTTCGCGCCGTTCATCCTCGGCGCGCTGGCGGCGATCCATCGCATTGCGGTGGCGCTCACTGGCGACGGCAATCTCCGACCGCAACGCCTGCAC
>CAMPKM010000081.1 GCA_946887155.1 uncultured Gemmatimonadota bacterium | reverse complement strand
AAGTGGTGAGCAGGTCGGAAATCCTGCGCGTCACGACATCGAGGCGCGCTTCGGCCGTTTCCACCGTCGCGCCCCGGACCTCGTTCCAGGCCACCAGGCCGAACGCGAGAATCCCGACGGCCAGCGTTCCGCATATGGCAAACGCCAGGCGTTGCCGCAACGACCAGGATCCCCGCGCCATCAGACTCCTCCTGCCGGAAAGAGGTCTGCGCCCCGCTGCCTGCCTGACGCATTGCGAACGCCGGAATTTCCCGGCTTCAGCCGGGTAAGGCGGTTCCCGATGATATAGTTAGGCAGCCCCAGCCGTCAGTCCCTCAGTCGAGAGAAACACGGAATGCATCCGCGAGATAGTCGATAGAGCGGTCCTGCCGGAAATAGTTGCAGTGCCACACCGTATCCGAAGTTCCGAAGTCGCACGCGGTCCCGGCAAGGCTCAACTTCGGCACGCCGAAGTCATCCATGGACCACGTATCTACGACGAGGTCGTTGCCCGACGGAAACACGATATCGGCCACCAGGTCTCCAGCGCGGTCCTTCCTGAAGTTCCGCCAGAATTTCCAGCCCGGATTCGTCGTCTCGAAGTTGCTCTTGATCGCGAAATAGGCGGGGTCCACGGCCACTGGACCTATCCTGAGGCGGCTCAGTTCGTGGTTGTTGGAGACGGCCGATTGCCCCGACAGGCCCGGGATCAGGGCGGTCAGGGCATCGACCAGGGGCGTCCGCGCGAGGGCGCCGGTGACCGACACAATGACCTCGATCAGCTTCCCCGCGACCCAGATAAACGGATTGGCGACGCCAACCAGGTTCAGGGTCTTCTCGGCGAAGGTACCAATATTGGTAACCAGGCTCATCGCGCCCCGGATCTTGTCAGGCGCCGCAAGGGAGGTGCCATGAAGGGGCGAGCCCGCCAATACGGCGCGAACTCTTGTCGCGGGTGAAGTCCGCAGCGAGCTGCCGAAGGCCTCGAGCCACCACCGGACCACGAGTCCGCCGCGGCTGTGTGCAATGACGTCGATGGTACCGCCGCTGCCGGCCATCGCCCGGCCCAGCTCCAGCGCGTTCATCACCGGGCTCACTGACAGCGTCGGGTGATCGAAGAACAGGACCTGGTCGTATTTCGCCGGGCCACGTGTCGCCCGATTCAGGAATCGCAGCGCGCGGCGGCCGAACTTGAACTCGTTCAGCATGTTGTCGGCGTTCGAAAACGTCCCGTGGACGAGCAACAACGTGCGGCCCGTGAACGGACCGGATGGATCCTTCGCCACGAACTCGAATCCGCCGTCGCTGGTCTGCTTCAGTGCGCGGAGGCGCGACCGCAGCGACGTGTCCACCGTGCTGTTCAGGCGGCGATCGAGCGCACCGATCGCGTCGATCACCTTGTTAGGCGCGAGGGGAGGGAACTCGCGGGTCATGACGAAGTTGCCCTCGGGAACGATGGGCGCTCCCCGCCGGCGTCGGCGTCCTCCGACGGCCCGGCCGGGAACTCCATCGCGCCAGTACAGCACACCATCGTCTTCGACCAGCGTCACCGCGCGCACCGGACTGTCGAGCGTGTTGGCCACCTTGCGGCGCCGGCGGCGCAGCGCCGAGATGTCGTCTTCCATTCCGGGTTCAGCGTAGAATGCCCGGAACAGGTCGTCCTCGCGTGCCGCCGCCTCGACGTGCGACGCGAAGCGGTCCGTCTCCCGCACGTCGATGGTCGACCGGGTACGTGAGGTGGTCATGTCACGCCGGGTCGATGATCGGGAGAGGTGTCACCGGCGGCGACGCAGTGCGCGCCGACCGGATGTCGAGCAGGCTGTCGAACTGGCGCTTGCTGCGCAGGTTGGCCCGACCCTCCTCCACGGCTTCAGCGAAGCTGCTGGCCGAGGTGAGGTACGTGGCTTCGAGCATGACGAGATCGCCCGACGTGACGTGGGTCATGATCTCGTCGTACTGGAGCCTCGTCAGGCGCCAGCCATACTGATCGACAAACGGCACCGCGGCCGCGCGGGCCGCAGCCTCACCGGGCGCGGGTATGTTCGCCGGCAGCTTGCGCATCTCGAGGAACGCGGCATGGTGCTCGTCCGACCGCCAGTATCCGACGAACGCGTGCCCGGTCAGCAGGACCAGCACCGGATAGACGTCGATGTACTCGAGGCACGACGCCAGCAGCAGCGACAGGTCGATGCACGTCGCGGTGCCTGACGAGAGAATGTCGCTCGGCGTCCGGAGCCGCTGCGACTGGTCGGAGTACGATGGCGGCGGGTTGATGTACTGGATGCGGTACTCGTTGACCAGGGCGGTCCAGATGGCGCGGACCTGGGCATCCACGCCCTCCGAGGGATCATCGAGCGAGTCGTCGATCGATTGGTAGCCGTCGAACCCGGCCGCCGGGTCGTCCTGGATTCCGACCAGGTACCGCCGCGAGGACGTGATGATCTTGAGGATGGCCGGGTCGCGCGGGAGCACGAAGGACGGCAGCCAGGGGTTGTTGTCGGTATCGTCGACCCACTCATCGACCGGAATCAGCGTCACGCGGCTCGTCGATTCACTGGCAACGCGCCCTCCGCAGCTGACCTTCACATAGACCGTGGAGTGCACGCGCTCCCGGAGCGCACGCGGCAGCGACGCGGTGAGCGGAATCTGCACCATCGACGCCATCGCCAGTTGCGGTTCCTTCAGTTCGAGCACGGTGCACCGGAACGGGTAGTTCTCCGCACCCAGGTTGAGTTCGACGGTGACCGTGATGTCCTCGATCGGATCCTTCACGAGCCGGGTCAGCGTCAGCTTGCCGAGGAGTGGCCGCTGGTTGTGGAGGAGCGAGTAGTTGATCTCGTTCGGCACCTCGATTTCGACGCTGAGAAGCTTGCCGACGGGTGTCGTGGCGTGGGTCGCCATGCGCTCGAGCCGGTCGGTCGGTGCCGGCTCCATCAGCTGCGGCTCGGCCGTGCCTAACGTCTTGTGGAGGTCGAAGACGCTGGTCCCCATCCAGAGGGCGATGGCCGTGCCATGCAGCCGGTCGCCGTGGCCGTGCATGTGCTGCCAGGCCTGCATGAACGCCATCGGGATGGAACATTTGCCGCCGGGTGCGCACCACGCCCAGTAGAAGGCCTGGAAGAAGAGTTCGGCCAGTTCGTCGTCGATCTCGTCGAGAAAGCCGATGGCCGCCCGGGCACCGCCCGCCACGAGCTCGCGCGCCAGGCGTGCACCAGAGTGGTGCAGGTTGAGCGTCACCAGGTTGGGCGCACCCGCCGGGTTCACCAGCAGCCGGGCGAGTTCGTTCCACGGTACGGGTAGTTCACTGACATTGGATGCGCGCAGGATCATGCCGTCGCGCACGCGGCCATTCGCGTCGGCGATACGATCCCAGACCGCCGGCTTGTCCTGGATCGCCTGGTAGAACCCCGGTACGAGGGCGGCCGCCTGGTGCGTATCCACGCCGGTGACGTGAATGGCGTCCCAGCGCTCGGCGCGCACCGTGTCGTGGAGGCGGGTTTCCGTTTCCGTGAGTGCGAGCCGCATCTCGGGAGGGCGGCGGCCGTTCCCCTCGGGTGACGCAATGAAGTGAGCCGGCGGTTCCCGGCGCTCGCCGTCGGGCATGATCTCCCTGCGGACGCGTACGGCGGCGGCGATGCGCGTTCGTTCCGACGAGAAGTCGTAGACATCGTAGAGTCGGCCGGGAGCGCTTTCGACGAACAGGACTCGTGAGGCGGGCGGCGTGACGGCCGCGCGCCCGCCGTTTCTCATCAGGCGCGAAATGAGGATCGACTGGAACCGCCCCGCACCGCGCGTCGAGGCGCTGAGGAGGTACTCCCACGGGAAGGACGCGGCGGCCTCGTGAATGCGGTCGGCGTTTTCGTCGGCCGGATCCCACGTGTGGAGCTCGACTTCCACGTGGTGCACCGTCGCCAGCCGCTCGATGAACGAGCGCGCCAGGCCGAGCGTCTCGAGGTCGGCAAGGGCCCGTTCGCGCAGCGAGAGCCTGACGTGCGGCTGATCCACCCACCGGGCGCGGGACCGGAGGAGGTAGGCCCATTCCTCGGTGAGCCGCTCGATCGGGGCAGAGGCGGGGACGTGACCCTCGATGCGCCGGCCGCCAATCAGGGTGCGCACCGTGATGACCGGCGAAGGCCTAACGCGCCTGCCTGACGCCGATTTCTTCGCCGCTCCAGTCCTTCGCTTTTGGCGTCCCGTTCCGGCGCGCGGCCGCTTCGCCATATCCACCCTCGGTACGCCGCCGGCCACACGGGCGAGACGGGTCGGGCAAGGATGCGTATATCGCAGCGGTCAAGGCAAGACTGAATTGATCGCCAACAACGAACGGCAAGCTGAAAACCGGGAACTACTTACCAAAAGCGTCCGCACAGCGGTTTAACGCGCTTTGTGGGGCGCTATTCAACGCGCACGATGCGGACCCACGCCGAATACGCTTCGGGCTTTATCTCCGACGTCGAGTTGGGATACGGCTGAAGGCCCCTGAGCTCCACGCGGTGGCCGTACGCGGTGCCGCTCCGCGGTTCGAGGTTGACATGGAGCGCGAGGGCGACGGCGGCCGCGCGACATTCGCAGTCCAACGCAACCGCGAAGTTGGCGACGGCATCGCCGGCCCAGACACAGACCACATCGGCAGCGCAGCGGCTGTCCGACTCGACACTAGTGAAATGCACCCGGATGCCATCGACAACGATGACCTGGCCGACGCGGACCTTTACGGAGTCAGCGGCCTCACTTTGCGAAAGGACGATGGGTTCCGTAGCGATCTGGGTGGACGAACAAGCCGCCGCAGCGGACAGGAGAACGGCCAAGGCGACGTGGCGCATGTGTGGGTGACGGAGGTTGTGCAATCCTGACAACTTCTACACCAGTCCGACACCTGAGGATGTTGGGACCAGTACGTAGAGTCCGTGGCGAGCTCCGGCTCGCACTTCCAGCAACCTGTCATAGGGCTGCATCGTTCCGTCCCCGATCGGTGTCGAATATCCCGCCATTGGCGTTCCGTTTGTACTCAACAACCTCTGATACGGGCAGCGCATCATGAGCTCACTCCGCAGGGACGTCGGATTCGCGATCCGAACGCTGGTGAAATCCCCCGTTTTCTCGCTGACGGCACTGGTCACCATTGCGCTGGGGATTGGTGCCACGACCGCGATCTTCAGCGTGGTCAACACGGTGCTGCTGCAGCCGCTGCCTTACGACAACCAGGATCGACTGGCGTACGTCACCGGCGACCTGACGGCGCGCAATGTTGTCGACTTTCCGATGGCGCCGGCGGATTTCGCGGATCTCATCAGTACGGTCAAGGCATTCGACGAAGTATCGGGCCTGACGACGTTCCAGCAGCCGATGATCGATGATCGGGGCGAAGGCCGCATGCTCCGGATGGCCGGCGTGACGCCGAATATTTTCCGCACGCTCGGCACCCGCGTTGCGTTCGGGCGCGATTTCGTCGCTGAAGACGGGCTACCGCTCGCCCCGCCCGCTGGTCAGGCGCCGCCGGCCGCGGGGGTGGCGCCACCGCCACCGCCGCCAGCGACCGCGATCCTCACGCACGAGTTCTGGCAGCAGCAGTTCGGTGGCGACATGACCATCATCGGCCAGACGTTCCCGATCGGGAACCAGCAGGCGCAGGTCGTTGGCGTCCTCGAACCGGCCATGGAATTGCTCTGGTTCGACGGCTCGAATATCGAGCGTCGTCCCGAGGTGTACGTCACGCTTCGCCAGAACTTCGCCGAGGGATCGCGAACGAACGTGTTCCTGCGGGCGATTGGCAGGCTGCGGGCGGGCGAGACGATGGCCAGTGCGCAGCAGGAAGTGAACGCGCTGGTGAGGGACCTGCGCACGCGCTTCCCGATCAAGGAAACCGCCGGTGTCGCGTGGCGCGTGGAACCAATGCACGAGTACCTCGTGTCGAACACGAAGCAGTCGCTGTGGACGCTCATGGGTGCGGTGGTCTTCGTGCTCCTGATCGCGTGCGCGAACGTCGCCAACCTGCTGCTGGTGCGGACGAGCCAGCGTGAGCGCGAGCTGGCCGTGCGGTCGGCGCTGGGCGGCAACCGGAACGTGCTGCTCCGGCAGATGATGATCGAGAGCTTCGTCCTGGCGGCGGTCGGAGCCACGTTAGGCACCGGGCTGGCGTGGGCGGGGATCAAGGTGCTGGCGGCCGTTGGACCGGCAAACCTGCCGCGCCTGGACCAGATATCGGTCGACCCGGTGGTACTCGGCTTCACGGTGCTCGCCGCGGTCCTGTCGGCGCTGGTCTTCGGCATCGTCCCGGCGGTGCGGGCGTCGAAAGTCGACGTGGCCGACCTGTTGCGGGCGACTGGTGGCCGGAATGCGTCATTGTCGGGCGCCGGCCGGTGGTTGCGCAACAGCGTGGTGACGGCGGAGGTGGCGCTGGCATTCGTGCTGCTGGTGGGTTCCGGGTTGATGATCCGGAGTTTCGTGGAGTTGCAGCGCGCCGACCCGGGGTTTGACCCAACGGGCGTGCTGACGTTTACCCTGGCGAACGTGAATGAACCGACGCCGCAGGGGCGGCAGGCACTCGCGCGCGTCATCGACGAGCGCTTGAGCGCGATCCCCGGCGTGACCGCGGTCGCGGCGGGAAACCCGTTGCCGCTGGATGGGCAGGGGTCGAATGTGCGCTGGGGCACGGAGGCGGCGCTCACGAATCCGGCCCTGTACCAGCAGGCGGATCTCCGGGGCATCACGCCCGATTATTTCGCAACGATGGAGACGGCGCTGGTCGACGGCCGGGTGTTCGACGAAGGCGACAACGTGCCCGGCCTCAATCGGGCGGTCATCGACCAGGTGTTCGCGGCCAAGGCGTTCCCCGGGGAGCGGGCGGTCGGCAAGCGGTTCCTCGCCCGGACGGCCGGGCCGGAGCCGGACTGGTTCGAGGTCATCGGCGTCGTCAGGCACCAGCGGAGCGTGTCCCTCGCCGCCGACGGCCGCGAGACGATGTACGTGCCTAACGCCGCCATCAATTTTTTCGCCAACAACTGGGTGATCCGGACGAACGGCAACGCGGCGGCACTGATGCCCTCGGTCCGGGCGGTGATTCGCGACATCAACCCGCGGTACGTGCTCAACGACCTGCGCGAGTACGAGGTAATGGTGGACCGGGCGCAGGCCCCGACGCGCTTCGCGCTGATCTGCATCGGCGCGTTTGCGGTCGTGGCGGCGGTCCTGGCCGGTATCGGCCTGTATGGCGTGCTGTCCACGCTCGTCAGGCAGCGGACGGCGGAAATCGGCGTCCGGATGGCGTTCGGCGCGAGCGGCGCCAGCATCCTGAAGATGGTGGCGGGGCAGGGACTCCAGTTGTCGGCGATCGGGATCGGTGTCGGGCTGATTGCCGCCTTTGCGGTCACCCGCGTCATGTCCACGATGCTGGTCGGGGTCAGCCCCACCGACCCGGTTACCTTCGCAGCGATCTCGATTTTCTTCCTGTGTGTGACGATGCTCGCATGCTGGATACCGGCGCGTCGTGCGGCCAGGCTCGATCCCGTTGTTGCCTTGAGGGATGATTAACAGCGATTTCGCGGGTACTGCGGGAACACGGACCGCGCAGAGAACCCGGAAGGACGCTGATACTGCTTTGGTGAAGACCTGGGCACACATGATTCTGCCGGGCAGTCAGGTCGGGACCGCTGTGCCCAGGTCTTCACCAATGAAGTACCTGAGTTCTTCAGTGTCCTCTGAGCGATCCGTGTTCAAGCTTTACCGAGTCAATCGTGGTTACTGAATCGTTACCAGGTCGATATTCGGACCTGAGAATCGAGCGGCCACCTCTGATCTGGGACGCGGAGAGCGACGAGGCGCAGGTGGCTCTCCTGCTGAACGCGATGATCGCTGGAGTGCAGGCGGCTGGTGCATTGCGTGGCGAAATGACGCTGAACGTCTCCAACGTCGTCGTTGACGCGCCGGCGGGTGACGAGGAGATGGAAGTGCCGAAGCAGGGAGAATACGTGGCACTGACCGTGCTCTCCCCGGCGGATCTCGGTCCCGATCTGGCTTGGCATCCCGGTCAAGAGGCGCATGGCTTGCTCGCCGGCATGCATAACGAGATCCGGAACGCCGGCGTGTCCTTTGCGTATGTCCGCCGGCTTCACACCCACGGAAGCGTGACCATCTTTCTTTCACGAAAGAAAGAATGACGCGTCATCTCCAGTTCGGCCTCGCTGTGACTAGCGCCGTTCACTCAGTCGAATGACGAGCTTGAGGCCGGACCAGACTTCGTTCACGGCGCAGACCTTGATGTCGACGAAGCCGGTCGGGAGAGCAACCTCGCGGATCACGTCTTCGGTGATGTCGGTCGGGACCTTCGACGATTTCGTCGGCCAGGAGATCCAGACGTAGCCGTCAGGCTCGAGTGCCTTCCGCAGATGCTTCACGTGTTTCTCGAGTGCGGCGCGCCTCGTGACGAAGACATGGACCGCCGCGTACGGCGCCTTGCCGCTCGCGCTGATCGTGACGCGTTCCGGCAACGGCGCAACGAGTGCGTTGTAGTCCTTCGGCACGTCACCAACGACGAGCACGTTCGTTCCCGGCTTGAAGCCGAGTTTCTTCGCGAGCGGTGTCCCCGAGTACCCGGATAAAACGGGGTCAGACGCCATTTTTCAGCGCGACCTGGGAGGGATGCGCCGGGTGAATACAATGAAGTCGGCGCGATCCTTGTGGTCGTCGAGTGACGCCGCCGACAGGTCCGTTGTCACCGGAACGGCCGTGATCACGATGAGTTTTGCGTCAGGGGCGCGGCGCTGGACGCGGCTCACGGTACCCTGCCGGTAGTCGCTGTGGAAAGCGCCGTCGTAATGCACGACGATCGCATCGGCCGGCGCATTGCCACGCGCTTCGACGATCGACTCGGCCATCGTCTCGTCCTTGATGCACTGGGCCAGGTAGAACCGGTTGGCGACCGTCGTGGGCAGCGTGTCACCCGGCTGCGGAGCCGCGCCGCCGGCGCCGTGGCCGCGCATCGTCTCCATGAAACGCGCTCGATAGGCGTCATCGGGACACTGAATGTCGTGCGCGGCCCACATCCGTTCGGCTGGCGTGAGCGTGTCGAGTGCCGCCAGCGCCTTGCGCCCAACCGCCGACGCCATCGGACGCGGGATGTTCGACGCAATTACCGGCCAGCCTTTCGCCTTTGCCAGTTCGACCATCGGCCGGTAGTCGGTGATGTAGCGATCCCACGGCCGCGATCGGGCGAGGAAGTCGGTTTCGCTCAGTCGGCCGGCGAGATACTCGTTGAGCAGCGACTGCACGTCACGCTCGAACATCTCGAGCGAGAGAATCACCGGCCGTCCTGACCGGCTTACGGCGTCGAGTATCGCCAGTTCGAGCCGGTGCGTTTCCGGATCATCATGCTGTTCACCAACGAAGACCACGTCAGCCGAAGAGACTCGGCGCACCAGGTCATCGAAGCTCAGGTCACGCCCGGTCGCTGGCTCGGCGACACGAATCCCGGGCACACTCGCCGGCGTGGTAGTGACACGGGCGCCGGGTGCGCAGGCGGCGAGCAGGAAGCAAAGGGCAAGTGTGTGGCGAACAGTCATGCCACAAAGATCGCCGCTGATTCCGCTATTGAATAGCGCTTCCTACCTGCCCAGCGCCGGCACGATGCGGAACCGAACGACCGATGGCAGGTCGTCGTCGTCCCGTGTGATCGCCCAGAGGTACTCCCCATCAGCCTGCAGCATGGAGGTCCGCGGTGGCATCGGAACGCGGCCGAGGAACGTTCCGTCGGGAGCGAAGACCTCGTACGTCGCGCGCGACCGGAACTTGTTTACGGGCGGTCCGTTCTCCTGCCGGGGAGCGAGTTCAGCGCTCGGTATCCGCTCGGACGGTACGGCGACACGCGCCCAGATATTTCCGT
>CAMPKM010000080.1 GCA_946887155.1 uncultured Gemmatimonadota bacterium | reverse complement strand
GGGTCAGACCCGGGGTCAGACCCCGGGTCTGACCCCGGGTCTGACCCCGAACTTGGGGGGTTACTTTCGGCTGTCGGCGAGCCGGCCGGCGGGCAACTTGTAGAGGAGTTGCGCGGTGGCCCGATCGGCCGCTGACAGGTCGCGGACGCGGACCTTGGGGGCCATGATGGACGTCGTGTCGGTCGTGTGATCGAGGCCGAGCAGGTGACCCACTTCGTGCATGGCGATGGCGCGCACGGAGGTCGTGTCGAGCACTTCGCCCGAGTGGTGCCGAACCGCGAGCTGGATGTTGGCGTCGATGATCCACATGCCGTCATCGTGCGCCCACAGCGTCTTGCCGCTGATCGATTCGTTGAACTTCTCGACCCACGTCACGCGGACATCAGCCAGGCCCGAATCCACCACGAAGGTGAAGGGCACCGGGATGCCGAGGTTGGACCACTCGACGAACGCCTGGCGGACGACCGGCACCGATGCCGAGTTGAATCCCGAGTACGTCGCTGAAGGCTGCACCCAGACGCGGAGCGGGTTGCCATGGCGATCCGGCCAGCGGGCGAGCGCCGAATCGTGTGAGGCAATCACGTCGCCGATGTAGGTGTCTTCCGACGCAAGCGCGATGCGCCGACGCAAATCATCGCGCGACGATCCATTGGATGGCGGCAGGACGATGTCGCGAGCGACCGGAGCGGAGTCGGACAACGCGGCAGCCGTGTCGACACGCGCGGTGCCGAAGCTGGCGTTGCGCTCAGCGTCGCTGAGCGCACGAGTGGCGAGCGCCTCTCGTGTGACGAACACGCCGAGCAGCGTGAGTGCCGATGCTAGTGCGAGGTCGAACCGTTTCATCCAGTATCAGTCTGCGGCCAAAGACGATTCGACCGGCGCGGCAATGTCTGTCGCGAGTCCTCTTTCAGCAAGAGTGAATTCGCGCGAGAACAATTTTCGTGCATGGCGAAGAACCGATCTGATTCCCGGCCGACAGGAATCGAGAGGGTCTTCAAAGCAGGACGAACATCCTGCCCTCGATGGCACGAACCCGGTTATGCAATTCGAAGGCCAGCCATTGGAGCATGCGGAGAGGATCGTTCACGCCGCGCCCGAACTTGTTATGGCGAACGCGCATGCGTCGCGGGATTCCTCCGGACCTGGTGTCCGGAAGACGCGCGTTTGGCCGATTTCGTTATGCGGGCGATGAGGAGGCGGTGCAACGCGAAATCGAGGTCAGACCCCGATGTCGCCTTCCCCACGGATCTTGGCTACCGCCCATTCCACGTGCTCCCGTACCACCGGATCCTGCTCCGTTTCGAGCGCATCGAGCAGCGCGTCGAGGTCTCCCGGACCGGCGCGATTCCCCAGGGCAACAGCGGCGTTGCGGGACACACCCTGCCTCCCCGCGCGCGTGACTGCCGTTCCGCCGAAGCGACGCTGGAAGCCGTCGGCGTCCAGGCGCAGAAGTGTCACCGGGTCCGGCGATGCCTCGACGCTTCCGGTGGTCAGGTCGGGATCACGGGCTTCGCTCGCGAAGCGCACGTTCCACGGACAGACATCCTGGCAGATGTCGCATCCATAAACGAGTGTCCCGATGGATCGCCGCCATTCGGCCGGAATGGCGCCCCGCTTCTCGATCGTGAGGTAGGAGATGCAACGCGTCGCGTCGACCACGCCGTCTTCCACGATCGCGCCGGTCGGACAGGCGTCGACACAACGGCGGCACGTCCCGCAATGCTCCTCAGCAAACGGCGCGTCCGGCTCCAGCTCGAGGTCCACGAACAGCGCACCGAGGAACAGGAACGAGCCGCGCTTCGGGTTGATCAACATCGAGTTCCGCCCAAACCAGCCCAGTCCCGCGAGCCGGGCCAGATCGCGCTCGAGAATCGGGCCCGTGTCGACGTACGGCCGGCCGGACACCTTCGTCCCGGTCTCGGTCTGGATCCACTGCAGAAGCGCGAACAGTCGCTCCTTCATCACGCCATGGTAGTCCCGCCCACGCGCGTACCGGGCGAGCGTCCCCGCCGGCTGCCGGCCGCCGTAGTCGAGCGCCACGACGATCGCCGAGCGCGCCCCACGATGGGGAAGCCGCATGTCCTTCCGGAGCACGGCATCGCGACGGAGCCAGGCCATCTCGCCGCCAAGTCCCCGTTCCAGCCATCGCTCGAAAGCCGGGAACGTGCCGGCAGGGCCCAGGCGGGCGATGCCGGCCAGGTCGAAGCCTAACGCGAACGCCTCTGCCTTGATCCGCTCGACGCCGGGTGGGGTAGCGACTGCGGTTACTGCCGTCCGGCCCATCTTGCGTATCGAATGACGTCTTCGACCGGTGGCACAGCGCGTTCATCGCCGTAGGCAGTGTACATGCGCCAGCGCGTGTACTCGCGCGACGGGAGCGGCAGGAACGGCAGCTTCAGGAACCAGCGCCGCGCACGAAAGCGCCACGCGACGCGCAACAGGTCACGGGCGAGCGACGGCGAAGTGATGGCCCGGACGGTGAGCCCCAGCATCAGGCTCCCCCACCCGTGCGACTTCGCCGTCGTCCCCGATGTCACCTCTACCGGATGATCTGAATGACTTCGTTGTACCGGGATCCCCATTTCATCTGCGCTTCGGACTTGGACAGGAACCTGATCTCCTTCACGCCCGAGGGGGACATGTTACCGGCATTCGGATCCGGATCGTTGTTCGTGAACCAGGCCACATTCCGGTTCCAGCCGGGTCGCGACTGGCGAACCAGATCATTGAGTGTCGCCGCCCTGCTTTCGGTAATTTCCTGCTGACTGATGACGTTCGCCCGGCTCGCCGTCCTGCTGGACGTTACCGTCTGGTCTGCGGCGGCGGTCTGGGAACTGGCGCATGCGCCAGCCGCGATCACCAGACCTAACGCCAACGCTGCGATTCTCATGGAAGGTCTCCCTGGTTCTGGAACGCCCAGCGTTCCGTTCAGTAAAGCTAAACGCCCTGGCTGCCGCGACCTACTCTACCGCTTGGTAGTTACAAGAATAACCCCGCTGCCAACGCCAGTTCCGTAGCGCGTGGTCGCGTCGCGCGCGCCGATGTAGCGGATTTCCTTGACCCGATTGGCGGGAATGTTCACCAGGCCATTCAGCTCGCCAAGCCGTACGTCGTCGACAAAGAGCACGACCGGCACCGGTCCCTGCGACGTGCTGCCTCGCGGCCGGGTCATATTCGGCCTCAGGCTCTGAACAACTTCGAGCGCGTTCTGATAAACCCCGGCGTTGATCTCGGCTTCCGTGATGATGTCGGCCGAACCACGGACCGGGCGGGGGGAAGTGCCCGGTTGCGCCGCGGTCCCCGAGCTTCCAGCGCCACCGCCACACGCGGCGAGAAGTGCGAAGACGGCCGGTACGAGGATGGCACGCATCATCGATTCCTCCACGACAGGGTTGTCGCCAGCTTCAGGCAGCTCTCGAGCCCGAGGCATCCCGGTTCGAGAGCGCGCGCAACGTACAAGCATGCACATCCGACGTCCGCCGCGGCTGAACCGTGAAACGCCGGTTGGCAAGAAGAGGCACCCACATGTGCGCTGCGTGCAAGGCCCCATGTGACGAGACGTGATCGATGGGCTCGTAATGCTGGCGAAGGTCCCAGCCCGGGGCAGCGCTCACGATCACGTCCCCCGCCCGTTCCGCCAGCACGAGACTGCCAAGCTGCGCAATGGAATCCGGATAGCTCGACTCCGCTGTTCGTTCGTATATCGCCGAGTCGGGGAGATGTTCGAACGGCTCGATGCCCAGCGGGTTTCCGCTCGAGCATCGGTACGAAATCCCTCGCGAATCGAACTCGATGGTGGCGCTCTCCCGGTTTTTCCGGACGGCGATCGTTGTCGGTGTGGGCCAGGTCGCAATGAGGTCGATGGCTGGATGATCGGTCAGCCAGGCGATGCGCGATTGCCACCGTGCCGCGGTTCCGGGTTGTTTCCGGCGGTTGGTGAGGTCGAGGTAGACGTGCGCCATGCTGTTTCCTCCGACCATGACCGCCGCGTCGGCAGGGAGTGGCGTCGTCCATGGGTGAGTACGGACGCGCACCCCTGCGGAACGCATGGCTGTGGCCAGGTCGAAATGCCGATCGACGGGCGAATGACCATGGTCGCTGACGACCATGAGCAGCGTCGACTTCCAGCGTCCGTCGCGTTCCGCATCGCGGCGAATGGCGCCGGTAACCTGGTCGACCAGCAAGAGGGAGGCACGCGCCTCGCGTGAATGGGCGCCGAAGGCATGGGCCGCCTTGTCGCCCGTGGTGAACGCCGCGAACACGAATCGCGGCCGTTCGCGCCGGATGCGGTCGACGAGCCGATGCGCGTTGCCCGTTTCAATGGCGGCCCACTGGTCGACGTTTCCCCTCGCGTGCGCGGCGACGACCCGGGCCGTCTGCCACCAGCCGCGATCCAGCATGCGGGTACCGGGCAGTCCGCGCGTGACCATGGCCGCCATGCCTAACGCGTCTCCGCCGACGGCGTCGAAGGTCGTCTCGACTCGCGGCGCGAGATCGTCGGTGAGGCGGCGCAGTTGAGGCCCCACGTAGCTCCTCGAGTGGCCGATGAGGGCCGGGAGCTGGCGCGAGCGGTCGTACCACCGGAGACCCGGGACGCCGGCGACGGCGGGGTGGAGCCCGGTCAGCATCGGGATGTAGGCGACACCGGTAACCGAGGGGAACACGGTCGTGACCCGGTAGTTCCCGCCCCGCTCGCGTAACGCCGCCAGCTCCGGTACCTCGTTCTGGCGAATGGCGTCGTCGAGAATGTCTGGTCTGAGGCCATCCACCAGAAGGACGATTACCGCAGTTTCGGTTGGTGGCATTGACAACGATTCTCACAGGTAGGGCAGAACGCGGATGATGTGGGTTAACTGATACCGGCAGGTACTGCATTGGTGAAAACCCGGGCACCTGTGCAACGGAGCATCAACAGTCAGGGATGCTGTGTGCCCGGGTTTTCACCAAATGAAGTACCCGTGGTGATCCGTCAAACCCGGGTCTTCCGTGTTCGCCTCTCCCGTGAAAATCGCGTTTAAATTCTATCGGTTCCCTCGTCTCCTAACCGGAAGATCATTGCCCAAGAAGAAACGCGACAAAAAAAACGGCGAGTCATCGTCTGAACCGAGACTCCGGTCGAAGACATCGCAGTACCGTATCGATCCAAAGAGGCGGGAGGTCGCCGAGAAGAAGGCGCTGGAGGGTCTGCTCGAGCGGACTGAAGAAGGGCACATGGCGGCCGGGCGAACGCCGCCTTCGCAGGGGACGACGCCGCGAACGAGTGGGGCGCACCGCACCGTTGATACGTCGATCCGCAATGCCATCGTCCTCACCGAAGATGCCAAGCTGCTCCAGCAGCCCGCTCGGTCCGATGACTTCACCCGTACCGATCCGTGGCGCGTGTTGCGCATCATGGGCGAGTTCATCGAAGGGTTCGACATTCTCTCCACGGTTGGCAAGGGCGTGTCGTTCTTCGGTTCTGCTCGCACGGGTCCCGACGACCCCATGTACCAGGCGGCGCAGGAAACCGCGCGCCTGCTGGCGAAGGAAGGCTATGACATCGTGACCGGCGCCGGCCCTGGCATCATGGAGGCGGCCAACAAGGGCGCCAAACTCGGCGGCGGTCGCTCGATCGGGTGCAGTATCGAACTGCCCTTCGAGCAGGGGACGAATCCATATGTCGATACGGTCGTGCACTTCCGGTATTTCTTCGTCCGGAAGACCATGTTCGTGAAGTACTCGAATGCGTACGTGATCTTCCCGGGTGGCTTCGGTACCCTCGACGAACTCTTCGAGGCGCTGACGCTGATCCAGACGGGAAAGATCAACCAGTTCCCGGTCATCCTGTTCGGGCGCCACTACTGGGCCGGGCTGGTCCGCTGGCTGAACGCCCGCGCGTTAGGCGAGCGGAAGATTTCACCGGGCGATATGGACCTCGTGTTGCTGACGGACGATCCAGGGGAGGCAGCGGCGGCCGTGATAGCCGCCTTCGAATCAGATACGATTTCCGCGGACGGGAAAGGGCAGAACGCGGATGGCTCGGACTGATCAGAATGCCGCGGGTACTGCATTTGGTGGAAACCCGGGCACACACCACCTTGCTGCGAATACTTGAGGCGGTACCCGGTGTGCCCGGGTTTCCACCAAAGCAGTACCCGTGATTATCTGTACAACCAGTGCCGTCCGTGTGCAGCCCTTACCGTGAGAATCGTTCTTAAATGAAGAAATCGACGAGAAGCACAGGTATGAAGGCGTCGCGCGTTGGCAGCCACGTGAAGCAAGCGACCGCCGGTGGCCCGAAAGGTGAACAGAAGCGCGAGGCCGAAGAGCGCGAACTTGCCGGCGCCGGCCACAAGGGCAAGGACACCAGCCGATTCTTGCGCGGCAAGGCCATCGATCCCCGCCGGATCGATGGCCGCGAAAGCGTCGTTGACCTGATCGAGGGGACCTTCCTCGCTTACAACGCGGCGCGGCTTCGTGAGGCATGCCAGCTGTTCGTCGACAAGATGCTCGACAAGGATGTCACCGTCGGCATGACGATGACGGGAGCGCTCACGCCGGCCGGACTCGGCATGGCGGCGGTCATTCCGCTGATCGAGGCTGGCTTTGTCGACTGGATCATTTCCACCGGTGCGAATCTCTACCACGACACGCACTTCGGGCTCGGCCTGTCGATGCACCGCGGCAACCCGCAGATCTCGGACATCGTGCTGCGCGAGGAAGGGGTCGTGCGCATCTACGACGTGTTCTTCGACTACGAGGTCCTGCTGTCGACCGACGCGTTCTTCCGCCACATCATCACCGGCAAGGAATTCCAGCGCCCGATGTCGAGCGCCGAGTTCCACTGGCTGTGCGGGAAGTACGTGCGAGAGCGGGAGCGGGTGCTGGGGATCGGCACGAGGTCGTTGTTAGGCGCGGCGTACGAGGCGGGGGTCCCCATCTATACCTCGTCGCCGGGTGACTCGTCGATCGGCATGAACATCGCGGCGCTGACGCTCGACGGGAACAAGTGCGTCATCGACCCGAACCTGGACGTGAACGAGACGGCGTCGATCGTGTTAGGCGCCAAGCGGTCGGGCGGCCGGAGCGGTATCCTGATCGTCGGCGGCGGCAGCCCGAAGAACTTCGCGTTGCAGACCGAGCCGCAGATCCAGGAAGTGCTCGGCATCGACGAGAAGGGTCACGATTACTTCCTGCAGATCACCGACGCGCGCCCCGATACGGGCGGCCTCTCCGGCGCGACACCCGCCGAGGCGGTGAGCTGGGGGAAGATCGACCCCGACCGGCTGCCTGACGCGGTGGTGTGCTACATGGATGGAACGGTGGCTCTGCCGTTACTGACGTCGTACGCCTTGGCGAAGAAGAAGCCGCGCAAGCTGCGGCGGCTCTACGACAAGCGCGAGAAGCTCATGACGGCGCTGCGGCGGGAGTATGTGCGGTCGAAGGAGTGAGCGGATGGTCGTGAGGGCGTGACGGGGTGAAATCGTGAGGACGTGAGGTCCATCTCACGTCAGAAAAGAGGTCAGACACCTTTATGCCATACCGCGGGGTAACGGTGTCTGACCCCTTCTTCCACTGAGCCAGTCAGGCTACCTTGAGTGCAAGAAGCGCCCGGCCTCGCGGGGTCGGGCGCTCGCCTTTTCCCTCCGCGCCCATGATTGAAGAACTGAAGCAGAAGCTCGGCGACGAGGTTGAAAAGCTCACGCACGAGCTCAACGTCGTGCTGCCGAACGAGATCCGTAAGGCGGTGGAGCTGGGCGACCTGCGTGAAAACAGCGAGTACAAGGCCGCCCTCGAGCGGCAGCAGTTCGTCCAGGCCCGACTCGGCCAGCTTCGCCAGCGCTTGTCGAAGCTGTCGCAGATCGACATCGCCCAGATTCCGTCTGACCGGGTAGGCCTTGGATCACGCGTGACGGTCGAGTGCCAGGATACCAGCACGAAGGAGAGCTACTTCATCGTGTTCGGCGATTCCGACAATTTCGACGAAGGGCACGTCACGCTCGCGTCGCCAATCGGTCGGGCGCTGATGGGGAAGGCGGTGGGCGACAACGTGCTGCTCAAGCTACCGGCGAAGACGCGCAAGCTTCGTATTCTCGAGCTGAAGACGATCCACGAAGGGCCTGAGCTCCCGGTCAAACGTTAGGCGCTCGCGGCGCTCAGCGGCGCCGTCAGCCGCCGAATATTGAGAATTCCAAAGTTGCACTTGAGAATGCTCACGCATGAAACAAGTCCCGCGACTGACCAGCGCACACATCCTTCAAGCCGCCCAGGGGATTCGCGGCCGTCGTTTTCACCGGGCCACGCCGGGCAGGCAAGCCGCGCATCGCTCCACGAATTCGGCGGAAACCATGAACCTGATCAGCCCTGATCGACACTGAAGACACGCGCCACGTCGGTCTCGTAGGAGCGCAGCAGTTCGTCGCGGTCGCTCGCAGTCGACCCAAGGACCGGCGCGACGAGATCGACGACCGACGAAGCAACGGACCCTGCCTGATCCGCCATCTCGAAGGCGAGGTGCGTGCGACGGATCAGCAGGTCGCCTAACGTTTCCGCCATCTCCCGCTGGACTCCGTAAACGAACTCGGCGCCGATGACCGCGTGCGCGGGCGCGACGCGCTTGCGCAGAGCAGGCGACGAGACGCCGAGTTGCCAGACCTCACGCCAACGCGTTCCGTAGCTTCTCACCAGGTGGTCGCGGATCGCCGCATCCTCTACCTCTTCCGATGCTTCGGCGCGAAGGTCGTCCAGCGAACGCTCACCACCGGGAAGAGGAACCACCGCCGTCCGGTCGCGACGGGCTTCAGGTCCGGCAAACCCGTCTACCACCTGCGACGCCATCTCACGATAGGTCGTCAACTTGCCACCCGTGACGTGGATGACGCCCCCCGGACCCCGCTCGATCGCGTGCTCGCGCGACGCTGAGCCCACGTCGCCTGACGAGAGTTGCCTCGCGAGCGGCCGGATGCCTGACCACGCCGCGATGACGTCGAGAGTGGTCAATTTCGCCGCCGGGAAGTACGCGTTCACGGCGCGAAGCAGGTAGTCGACGTCCTCGCGGGTAGCGCTCGACTCGTGCGCACCAGGCACCGTCGGCGTTTCCGTGGTTCCGATGATCGCCTGGTCGCCGGCGGGCAACGTGAACATCACGCGTCCATCGTCAGGGTGCAGCATCGTGATCGCCTCACGATTCCCGACGCGAACGCGCGGTACAGCGATGTGCGCGCCCCGCGAACCCGCCACGCTCTGTTGATTGACACGACCCTCGAATGACCTGACTTCATCAGACCATGGACCGGTCGCGTTCACGACGTGCGCGGCGCGGATGATCAGGTCATCGCCGGCAATCGCGTCCCGAACCCTGACGCCGCGCACTCGGCCGCTCACAAACTCGAATCCGGTGGCCGATGCGTGATTGAGCACCGCCGCCCCCGACTCGGCCGCGGCGATGACGTTGGCCAGCGTCAGGCGCGAGTCGTCGCAGGCGGCATCGTAGTATCTCGCGCCACCAACGAGTCCGTCTGGATCGAGTTGCGGTTCCGCCTCGAGCACCGCGGTACGCGAAAGCTGGTCGTGACGCCGCGTGTTCCGGAACATCGACAGCGCATCGTAGAGGCCGAGTCCCATGGCGAGCTTGAAACGAGAGACGCGGGCCCCGCGATAGACCGGCCACGTGAAGGCGAGGGGACGCACGAGATGCGGCGCGATACGCAGCAGCGTTCGCCGCTCCCGACTGGACTCGAACACCAGGTGCAGGTGTCCATGTTCGAGATATCGAACGCCGCCGTGCACGAGCCGCGACGACCGGCTCGACGTACCGCTCGCAAAGTCGCGTGCTTCAACCAGCGCCACGCGAAGTCCGCGCAAGGCCGCGTCGCGAGCGATGCCGCAGCCCGTGATGCCACCACCGACCACGATCAT
>CAMPKM010000079.1 GCA_946887155.1 uncultured Gemmatimonadota bacterium | reverse complement strand
CCTGAAGCCCGGTCCGTCGAGCGCCATCTGCAGGTATTGGCCAGGCGTGACGCGCGACGATCGCTTGAACGCGCGCGTGAAGTGACTCTGGTCGCAGAAGCCGAGTTCATAGGCGGTCAGCGACAGCTTCTGGCCCTGCTTGAGTTTTTCCTTGGCGTGGGCGATGCGGACCTGGTCGAAGTACGCGTGCGGCGGCAGGCCGATCTCGCGCTTGAACAGGCGGATCAGGTGATAGGGACTCCGTTGCACCGCTTCGCCCAGGTCGAACATCGTTGGCGGTGCCGACAGGTTGGCGTGGATTCGGTCACGTGCCGCCGCCACCGGCGTTGGCAACGGCTCCGGAGCGCCAGCCTGGGGAGACGCGCCAACGTCGCGAAGGAGTCGCGACGCCATCGCCTCGATCACCGACGCCGGCAGACCATCGACGACCGCTTCGTTGACTTCACGCACGCGCTCCGCCAGCGCCGGGTTACGGAGGACCGGGTCGTCAAACCATGGTTCCTGTCCGCCGGGCATCGTCAGGCCGGCTGCCCGCAGGTTGTCCGGCGAAAAGTAGAGGGCGCGGAAACTGCCGTTGTGCCACTCCTCGGCGTGGACACGGAACGCATTGATCGCGATCACTGTACCCGCCGGTGAGTCGTACGTGTTCTGGCCGACGATCATGCGGAAGCTTCCGCGTTCGATCGCCCCGATCACCAGCCGCGCGTGCACGTGCTTCGGAAACGGCTCCGTGAAGTCGATTCCGTGAATGACGCTGAAGCCGCCCAGGGCCTCTGTCCATGCGGACGTCGCGCGTCCCGATCCGACAAACTTCGCGATACCCATCCTGCTCCTCCTGTTGACTGAGCAAGTATGGACAAAAATGCTGCCGGACCGGGACCAAACTGGGCCATGACGTTCGCCGCGCGCCGCGACCCGCGTCGAACCATGCACGGCGCGGATGTGTCGAATGGGCAAACCATGCCTACCGTGACCCGACTCCTCCAGATCGCCGCCCTGGTCGTGACCACTCCGGCCGCCGCCCAACTCCCCACCCTTGTCAAAGTGGGCGAGATCGGGTGCAGCGACTGTGCTACCGCGGCACAGTTCTCGAGCATAACCCACCTTGCGGTTACGGACTCTGGCGATGGTCTCGTCATTGCCGGAGATGCCCCGATGTTGCGCCTGTTCGATCGCTCGGGGAAGGTGTCATGGACCGCCGGTCGGGCCGGCAAGGGACCCGGTGAATTCGGCATCCCGATCAGCGCCGCTATCGGCCCGGCCGGCATCCAGGTCGTCGACATGTCGTTGCGCCGCATAACGAGACTGGACCGGGAGGGGAGCCTGGTCGGCAGCATTCCAGCCAGGGGATTTGCGACCGCGGTGGGTGCCAGGGCGCGCACTGGTGAGATGGTCGTGCTGGTCGATGATTTCCGTGGAACGTTCACGCTGCACCGATTGGGGATGACCGACTCCGGCGCCACGATCGGAACCGTGCCTCCGTCAACATCGCCGTCGACGCGACTGACGAATCCTTCGATTGCGGTCGATCCCGCCGGCCGGATTGCCGTGATGAGAGATCCTGACGAGTACGTGATCGTGCTGATCTCGCCCGATGGTCAGGTGGCCGGCGAAATCCGGCGTGACATCGCCCGCGTGCGGATGACGCCAGAAGAGATCGCCGCGAGAGATCGCCGGCGCTCGGCCGTGCGTGAGAAGCTCGGCGCGGAACGCGGACGGTCAGGCAGCTCGGGACCGCTCCTGTCATCTGCCGCGGATAACCTCAAGCCGCACGTCGCCATCAATGGGTTGCGCTTCGACGATAGCGGCCGGCTGTGGACGAGAACGATGCGCGGCAACCAGTCCTCGACCGTATTCGATCTCTTCGCGCCCGACGGCCGGTATCTCGGTGAAGTGACGGTGCCTGGGGCGGTGGGCACGTTCTCCATCGCCGGCCGCTGGTTCGTTGCTGATGTCGAGTCGGAGGACGGCACGCCGCGCATCGCGATCTGGCACCTTCAGTGACTTCGATCGTGCTCTTGTCGCGGCGAGAACTGGAGAGTACTTTGTAGTACAAAGTACCGACCTCAGTCACGCCTATGGCTTTAGTGCACCCCCCGGGGGCCCATGACGAACTGGCGAAAGATCCTTCGTGGCGCGTTCCGGATGAGCCTCATCTGGGGAGCCGGATGGTTCATGGTCGGCATGGGGATCGAGCTGGTCCACAACATCTGGCCGAATCCGGTCGGGCGGATGGTCGACATCTGGCCCGCCGCGTTAGGCTTGCCGGCCTTCGCCAGTGGCATGGCTTTCTCGACGCTGCTGGGCATCATCGGGCGACGCCGGAAGTTTTCCGAGCTGTCGCTCCCCGGATTCACCGCGCTCGGCGCCGCGGGCGGAGTCGTCGCCAGTCTCTTCCCGGCGGCGATGGTCGCGTCAGGCCTGGCGAGCATCAACGCGCCCTACACGGTCTGGCAGGTCACGACGTCGCTCATGGGTCCCGTCGCCCTGCTCGGCGCCGCGTCAGCCGCGGGAACGCTCATGATGGCTCGACGAGCCGAGTCCGAGGCCTTTCCTTCCGCGACTGAAACGCCGGCTACCGGACGATTCACCGACCACGACGCGCTGGAAGTACCGTCTGAAACCGGCGAAGTGCTGCCGCACCGTTCGCCGAGAAGCACCGTACACCGAGCGATGCCGCGTTAGGCACGGCAACAGGTCAGGACCGCTTCATCAGTTCGTCGCTCGTGATCGTCCGGCACCAGTAGCGCTCGATGTGCGTGTCACTCGACCAACACGATGGCATCGGCCTGTTCAATTTGCTTCTGCGCGTGACGATGCAATTCGTCGTCCGCGATGCCGACCCGATGATCGTAACACCCATCCAGCGTGACGTTGATGGAATAGCGAAGGGGGCGCATGAAGTGGTCCAGATGATTGAATGGCTCGATGAATGTTTCTGCCGAGCACGACTGACCGTAGCGTCGCACTGCTGCTTGTAGTGGCCGGCGAAGTCGCGCATCATCAGATCGAGTCGATTGAATTCCCATCCGCAGGAGGCGTCATGCCAAGCACGACCGCTCCGCAAACCGGCGTTGTCACGTGGCAGCTGGACCCCGCTCATTCGAGCGTCGAGTTCGCGGTGAAGCACATGATGATGACCACCGTGCGAGGCCGCTTCAAGAATATTGCCGCAACGCTCACCGGCGATCGCGATCATCCGGACGAAGCGGGCGTCGAGGCGACCATCGACGTGAACAGCGTCGACACGGGTGTCGCTGACCGCGATGGTCACCTTCGCTCACCGGACTTCTTCGACGCGGAGAAGTTTCCGGAGATCACGTTCCGCATGACGCGCATCGATGGCACGCCGCCGAAGACCGAAGGAGATCGTTTTCGCGTCGTGGGTGAACTGGTCATCCGGGATACGCCAATGGAAGTGGAGCTCGATTGCGAGTACGAGGGAAGGGGCGTTGACCCATGGGGGAAAACTCGTGCCGGATTTGCGTTCCGTACGGACATCGACCGCCGGGAGTGGGGGCTCAAGTGGAATCAGGTGATCGAAACCGGCGGTATGCTCGTGGCGAACAAGGTGCGCATCGAGGGTGAGGTGCAATTCGTCAGGGAGGAATGAAGACGCGCGATTGGATTCATGCGGCACCGGACGTGGACGCACTCAGCCCTCGCGTTTCATGCGTTCCTGTCGCGCGCGTTCAGCCTCACTTGGTTGCTCGCTCGCGGTGTCACCGATCCTGATTTCGCCGTCGCGTTCGTAGTGTGCGACAATTATGCCCGTGCCTGACGATCGCGATCGCGTCAACCTGTAGCTGTGTGGCGCCGAGCCATCGGCGAACAGCTTCTTCCCGCCGCCGAGCACGATCGGCACGGTGAGGGTGTTCATCACGTCGACGAGGTCATTCTCCAGCAATGCGTGCACGAGTTCGGTGCTGCCCTGCGTGACCAAGTTGGGACCGTTCTCTTCGCGCAGACGCTTCACCTCGGTGATATCGCGCAGCAGCACCGAACCTTTCCATGACGTGTCGACTTCGCCCGAGCGCGAAACCACGTACTTCGTGATCGAGTTGAACAGCGTGGCAATGCTGCCATACTCTGCGCTCTCGTCGTAATACGGCCAGTACGCCGCGAAGATCTCATAGGTCTTGCGTCCCAGCAGGAGGTCACACTTCTCCCGGTTGAAGAGCCGGTCGACCTCTTCGTCCCCCACTTGATCGAAGTAGGGTATGGCCCATCGGCAGCGGATGTGCGCCGGATTTGCGGCGGAGTTGCGCGGCAGGTCAAAGGCTTGAGAAGCGAGTTTCCGCGAATGAACGCGAATTGATCGGGTGCGACCTGCGTCGCATGACGCTCGCTCTTCAGCTCGATGACCTGTCGAGCGTCGTTTCTCACGGCGCACGATCTCACGGTAGCTCGTAACGGAGTTCAACCATGCCGTTCCGGTACGGTTTTACCTCGACAAGATGGAGAGCGACGTCCCGGTCGAGCTTCTCGAAGAAGGAGATCCCGTTTCCGATCAGGATCGGCAGGATGGAATACCGGAGTTCGTCGGCCAGGCCGAGCCGAACGCAGTCTGCGGCAACGACACCGCCGCCAACGAACCAGATGTTCCGGAACCGGGGTCGCAGGCGCGCATTCACGAACTGCTCGAGATCGCCCGAATGGAACTCGACGGTATCCCGGATACGTGGGAGTTGCCGGCTGGTGAGCACGAAGGTCGGTTTGTCGCCATACGCCCACCCCAGTCCCTTCGCGTCGAAGCGCATCGCGGTCTCGTACGTTCGCGATCCCATGACATAGCAGTCGATCGTCGCGAGGAATGCCTGGACGAACGCCGGATCCATGGTGTCCCCGTCCAGGAATTCGTCAGTCGTCTCGAGCCAATCGACGCGGCCATCCTGCCGGGCGATGAAGCCATCGAGGCTCGCCGCCATGTGAATCGTGATGCGGGAATCCGCGTTCGCCATCAGGTCGCTCACCGAAGGAACCAGTGCACATATCCACACTGCGAACGAAGGGAACTCATGCCGGCTTGCGTGGTGCCTTACGCTCCGGAGTTCGCCGCCGGCGTGATTCGGGCGGAGTGCGGCGCGCAGGTCGGGGATCAACTGCCGTCGGAAGTTCGTACCAGATCTCCAGGAGGTATCCATCGATGTCCCGAACGAATGCGTACGGCTCGCCTGGAACGAATTCCCCTTGCTCCACGAGGATTCCTCCAGCAGTGCGGACGGCCGCAACGGCGGCATCGATATCCGCCGGGTCAGTGAGGCGGAAGCCAAAATGCGCGATTCCACCGCTGTTTCCCTTCTTCTGAGCGCCGCGTTCCAGCACGAGCACATCACGAGCGCCTGGCGTTTGGGCCTGGATGAAATCGCGCGACCGGTACACGACTCGCATGCCAAAGACGCGACGATAGAAGCCGAGAGCGCGCGACGGGTCCTCGACCGACAGGGCCAGGTGGGTCAGGCCG
This sequence comes from uncultured Gemmatimonadota bacterium, assembly GCA_946887155.1. Next base: position 4,650 of record CAMPKM010000079.1, on the reverse strand, counting down.
TACGTGGAAACGGGACGGGCAGAACGAGCCATGTTCAGACTGGTTGATGGCGTTCACTGAGTTACAGCCAGCGGCCGAATTTATCCACCGCGCATTCGACGTCGACCACCAGCGCCTGGTTCGCGGCCGAAACCTGCCGTAGGCCGACCCGTAGTCCTGCACACCGACGGAGTACGGCAGCCGCTACGCGCCAGGAGGCAACAGTGAAGGCAACACGGGAACGGTGGACCCGGGACTTCTCCCACGCCGCACGCAGCCTCGCCCGCGCACCGGGCTTCACGCTCATCGTCGCGGGTACGCTCGCACTCGTCATAGGAGCCAGCGCAGCGATTTTCAGTATCGTGAACGTCGTCCTCCTCCGGCCGTTGCCATTCCCGGCCGCTGACCGGCTCGTCCATATCGCCAGCACCGCACCGGGCACCGACCAGCCAGACGTTTTCGGCGTCCCGGACGAGCTGTATTTCGAGTACCACGAAAGCGTCCCCGGGCTCGAGGACCTCGGCGTCTATGGCACTGGTTCGTCCACGACTCGCGCCAATGACCAGGTCGACCAGCTCTTCCTGACGCAGGCGACGCCGTCCTTCTTCACGACCCTCGGCGCCCAGCCCCTGCGCGGGCGCCTACCTAACGCGGATGACGGCAGCGACGTGGTCGTCATCAGCCATTGGCTCTGGCAGACGTGGTTCGGTTCCGATTCAACGATCATCGGCAAGAGTTACTCCTTCGCGAACGCGACGCGCACCGTCATCGGCATCATGAAGCCCGACTTCCGCTTCCCGGATGAGCGGGTCGCGTTCTGGGTTCCGCTCACGCTGCGCGCCGCGGCGGTCACGCCCGGCGGATTCGGACTCGACGTCATAGGGCGCATGACGCCGGGAATGACCCGGGAAGGACTGGTGGCGCAGCTCCAACCGTTGGCGCGTCGCGTGCAGGAACGGCTGGGCGGTCCGGCGTCGTACGCGCGCATCATGCAAAGCCATCGGCCGGTGGTGACGACGATGCGGGAACACCTGGTCGGCGACATTTCAACGCCTCTCTGGATTCTCTTTGGGGCAGTCGGCATCGTCTTCCTCGTCGCGTGCGCGAACGTGGCCAACCTGTTCACCGTTCGAGCCGAGAACAGGAGGCGTGACCTGGCCGTGCGTCGAGCACTGGGAGCGAGACGGGGTGACCTGGTGCGCTCGCAAGTGACCGAAGCGCTGGTTCTCGCGGGCGCTGGAGCGGTCGCGGGCGCGTTGCTCGCGTGGGCCGGTGTTCCACTGCTCGTTCGGGCGGCGCCCGATGCGATTGCCGGTGGCTTCGGCAGCGCACCGATTCCCGGACTTGCCACGGCCGGACTCGATGTCACAACGCTACTGTTCACGGCGGCCGTTTCGATCGTTGCCGCGCTCGCGTTCGGATTGCTGCCCGCACTGCGTGCGTCGGACCCGCGCCTGAGCAGCCTGCAGGAAGCCGGGCGAGGAGTCGTGGGCCGCAGTTTGACCCGCGATGCGCTGGTGGTCGTGCAGACGGCGTCGGCCCTGGTGCTATTGGTGGGATCAGCGCTCCTCATCCGCAGTCCCGGACAACTCAGCACCGTCGACGCGGGCTACGACACCGAGGACATTTTCACTTTCCAGATCGCGCCGCGACGCGAGGAACTCAACAACCGGGCGGCGATCTCCGCGTTCCAGTACGCGTTCATGGACCGGCTCGGAGGGCTGCCCGGAGTCGAGTCGGTCGGCTTCGTCACGACGCTCCCGCTGGATGAGGGAGCGGGCGATGAGAACATCACCACGCCGAGGCTGCTCGCCAATGGTACGGAAGCGCCGCGCGTGCGTGTCGCGGCGGCGGGAGGTGCGTACTTCCAGACGATGGGAATCGAGCTCGTTAACGGTCGCTACCTGACGCGGGCTGAAGAAGAAGGCGGAGTACGGAGCGTGATCATCAGCAAGTCAGCCGCCGAGTTGTTGTATCCGGGAGAAAATCCTGTCAACCAGCAGATTCGTCCGGCCGAGGCCACCGGTGACATCTGGTTCACCGTCGTTGGTGTGGTCGAGGATGTGCTGCTGGATGATCTTCGCCGCGAATCGCCGGAGCCGATGGTCTACCTGCCGGGTGTGTCGCTATCGCCGGCGTACGTCGTCAGGTCGAGTCGCGCCGAGCAGCTCGCGCCGGAGGTGCGGGCTGTCATCCGCGAGGTCATACCGGAATCTCCGATGTACCGGATCTTCACCATGAAACGGCTGGCGGCCAATTCCATGGCCGGCCTTTCGTTCACCATGCTCATGGTGACCGTGGCGGCGGTGCTCGCGCTGGTCCTGGCCGCGGTGGGATTGTACGGTGTCCTTTCGTACGGCGTGTCGCGGCGGTCGCAGGAGATCGGCGTCCGTATGGCGATGGGTGCCGAGGCGAAGCGTGTGCGCTGGATGTTCGTCTGGCAGGGCGGACGGATTGCGCTCATTGGCGTGGCGGCGGGTGCGTTGGCTGCGATCGTCCTCACCACGTACATCAAGGCGTTGTTGTTCAACGTGGATCGGCTGGATGTGACCGCGTTCGCCGGGATGTCGGTCCTGATGGTTGCGATCGCGCTACTCGCGAGCTACGTCCCGGCTCGGCGCGCCTCACGAGTCGATCCGGTGGTTGCGTTGCGCGCGGATTAATACCTGGTCAACGCGCTCGCTCGGCGTCCCGTGAACGACGACGACGGGGACCTGGAATCCCCAGCTCTGCTCGACGAACATCTCGTGAAGAACGCCATCGACCCGGCGGCGAAGTCCGTGGTATTCCGAAGTGGGTACGCGATCAGGGACTTCGATAGGCACCAGGACAACCAGATCGAGGGTACTCAGCGCCACTGCGGTGTCGGCGACCGAGTCTGAGAGGTTGGCTGCGGGGTCGAGCACGGTGCGATATGCCAGATAATCCGCCGGTGACCGATCGAACAGGATCCGGCTCGACTCCGGGGCGCGAAGCATCTCGACTGAACGGCGAAAGAGCACCTCGAAATCGTCGGCACCCGGCGGATGCTCGAACAGGTGGCCCTCCTCTTCGAGCACGTAGTACGGCTCGTCGAGCACCTCGAAGTCGTTCAGCTGTTGCGCCAACTCGGCGATGAGGGTCGACTTGCCAGTGGCGTGGCTGCCGGAAACCGCAATGCGCATGCGCTCGAACGAGTGGTTAGGCGCTCACTGCCGTGTCCGTCGTCATCTCGTGGCTGAGACCGATGAACGCTCTTCCCATTAACGAATAAGACACAACAGGAGACTTGCGGCAAGTCCGGGGCGTCATGGCTTATTGGCACCTCTTCAAGCGACCGCGGAGCGTCACATGGCCGAACATATGGTGGTGATCGTCGGAGCAGGACCCACAGGCATGATGCTGGCGGCCGAACTGACCCTGGCGGGCGTGGACGTCGTCATCGTGGAGCGTGAGACCGGGAAGGAAAGGGAGGGAGGATCACGCGCAGGCGGCCTGCACGCACGGACCATTGAAGTCCTGGACCAGCGTGGCATCGTTGAGCGGTTCCTGTCGCAGGGGCAGACAGCGCAGGTGCTGCACTTCCACGCGACGAAGCTCGACCTGAGCAGGTTCCCGACGCGGCATCCGTACGGGCTCGCGCTCTGGCAGAACATCACCGAACGAACGCTCGCCGACTGGATCGAAGAACTCGGTGTGACGATCCATCGCGGGCGCGAAGTCACGGGGTTCGTGCAGCACGACGCGGGCGTAGACGTCACATTGTCTGACGGCAGCGCGATACGTGCACAGTACCTCGTTGGATGCGACGGCGGTCGAAGTATCGTCAGGAAAACCGCCGGCATCGAATTCACCGGATCCGATGCGTCGACGAGCTGGACGATCGCGCAGGTGCAGATGACGCAGGAGCCTCACTGGGGATTCAAGGAAACCGCGACCGGGATCCACGCGATCGGCCGCGGCGACGGTGGCGTGATACGCATGGCGTTGGCTGACCCGGAGCTCAGGTTTGGCGCGCCGACGCTGCGCGAGCTCAGCGAGTCGTTGACCGCCATCTACGGAACCGACTTTGGCGTCCACAGTCCCGACTGGCTTTCGCGCTTCAACGACGCGGCGCTCCAGGCGGTGGCGTACCGCGACCGGCGCGTACTGCTCGCCGGCGATGCCGCGCACATCCACGCGCCGCTCGGCGGGCAGGGGCTCAATATCGGCGTGCAGGACGCCGTAAACCTCGGCTGGAAGCTGGCGCAGGTGGTGAGGGGCACGTCACCTGACAGCCTGCTCGACACGTATCACGCTGAACGTCATCCGGTGGGCGCGCGCGTGCTGAAGAACACCATGGCGCACGTCGCGGCACGCCGACTCGACGATCGCAGCAAGGCGCTCGCGGACTACGTGGCGGAGTTCCTGAGCGTGCCCGAGGCGCGCGACCGCCTGGCGGCGGACATGTCGCAGCTCGGGCTTCACTACGACATCGGCGAAGGGCACCCTCTCCTTGGACGCCGCATGCCGGATCTCGATCTCGACACCGCCGAGGGCACGCGGCGTGTCTTCAGCTTTCTGCACCAGGCGCGGCCATTGCTGATCAACCTCGGGGAGCGCGGTCACGTGGATGCAGGGCCGTGGGCGGGCCGGGTTCCATCGATTGACGCCACGTACGCGGGACCATGGGAGCTACCCGCGTTAGGCCCT
>CAMPKM010000078.1 GCA_946887155.1 uncultured Gemmatimonadota bacterium | reverse complement strand
ACGACGGGTCCCAGGCGGACGTGCCTGGCGTCGCCGGCACGTGGAAGGACCTCACGGACAACGTGAACTCGATGGCCTCGAACCTCACGGGGCAGGTGCGCAACATCGCCGAAGTGGCGACGGCGGTTGCGCGTGGGAACCTGTCCCGGAAGGTCACGGTGGACGTGAAGGGCGAAATTCTGGAGCTGAAGGACACGATCAACACGATGGTGGACCAGCTCAACGCATTTGCCTCGGAAGTCACGCGCGTGGCGCGTGAAGTGGGCACCGAGGGCAAGCTCGGCGGCCAGGCCGAAGTGTTAGGCGTGGCCGGTACGTGGAAGGACCTCACCGACTCGGTGAACGGCATGGCGTCCAACCTGACCGCGCAGGTGCGAAACATCGCCGAGGTCACGACGGCCGTCGCCGGCGGCGACCTGTCGCGCAAGATCACCGTCGACGTGAAGGGCGAAATCCTCGAGCTCAAGGACACCATCAACACGATGGTGGACCAGCTCAACGCCTTCGCGTCGGAAGTCACACGCGTGGCTCGAGACGTCGGTACCGAAGGGAAGTTAGGCGGACAGGCAGTCGTGCCGGGTGTGGCCGGAACGTGGAAGGACCTCACCGACAACGTGAACCAGATGGCCGGCAACCTGACGAACCAGGTGCGCGGCATCGTGCGTGTGGTGACGTCGGTGGCCGAAGGCGACCTGCAACAGAAGCTGACGGTGGAGGCGAAAGGCGAAATCGCCGCGCTGGCCGACACGATCAACAACATGACCGGCACGCTGGCGACCTTCGCCGAACAGGTGACCAACGTCGCCCGCGAAGTCGGCGTCGAAGGCCGACTCGGCGGCCAGGCCAACGTGCCCGGCGTGGCCGGGACGTGGAAGGACCTCACCGGTAACGTGAACCTGCTGGCGGCCAACCTGACCAACCAGGTGCGTGCCATCGCCGAAGTCGCCACCGCCGTAACGAAAGGCGACCTGACGCGATCGATCCAGATCGAAGCGTTAGGCGAAGTGGCCGAGTTGTCGGACAACATCAACACGATGATCGACAACCTGCGCGGCACCACCGAGCGCAACCAGGAGCAGGACTGGCTGAAGACGAACCTGGCCAAGTTCACGCGCATGTTGCAGGGCCAGCGCGAACTGGTCACGGTCGGCGGGATGCTGCTCAGCGAACTGGCGCCGCTCGTTGGCGCGCAGCAGGGCGCGATCTACCAGGTCAAGCGCGCCGAACCCCGCGACGCAGCGGCCTCGGACATTCCATCGCTGGTGCTGCTGGCTGGGTACGCTCAGGGCAGCCGGCAACCGATGTTCCTGCAGTTCGGCGAAGGCCTCGTCGGCCAGTGCGCGCTGGACAAGCAGCGCATCCTGCTGTCGAAAGTACCGACGAGCTACGCCCGTATTCACTCGAGCCTGGGCCAGGCGCGGCCGACCAGCGTGGTCGTGCTCCCCGTGCTGTTCGAGGGTGAAACCAAGGCCGTGATCGAGCTGGCCTCGCTCACGCCGTTCACAACGACGCACCTCACGTTCCTCGAACAACTCACGCAGTCGATCGGCGTCGTGCTCAACACGATCGAAGCGACGATGCGGACGGAGAGCCTGCTCCGCCAGTCGCAGCAGCTGACGCTGCAGTTGCAGACGCGACAGAGCGAGTTGCAGCAGACGAACGAGGAACTGGCGTCGAAGGCCAAGCAGTTGGCCGAACAGAACGTGGAAGTGGAGCGGAAGAACAAGGAAGTGGAACAGGCGCGCCGCGCGCTGGAGGACCAGGCGGCCGAGCTGGCGCTCACGTCGAAGTACAAGTCGGAATTCCTGGCGAACATGTCGCACGAGTTGCGCACGCCGCTCAACTCGATCCTCATCCTCGCGCACCAGTTGCGCGAGAACGCCGGTGGCAAGCTGACGACGAAGGAGGTCGATTACGCGCACAACATTCACTCGGCCGGCAACGACCTGCTGACGCTGATCAACGACATTCTCGACCTGTCGAAGATCGAGTCGGGAACCGTCACGGTAGAAGCCGAGGAGATTCTCTTCTCGTCGCTGCGCGACAACGTGGCGCGGATGTTCCGGCACGAGGCGGACTCCAAGAACCTGGCCTTCTCGATCGACATCGACCCGGCGCTGTCGCCGTCGTTCTCGAGCGATCCCAAGCGCTTGCAACAGATCCTCAAGAACCTGCTGTCGAATGCGTTCAAGTTCACGGCACAGGGCCACATTTCGCTTTCGGTCCGTCACGTCACGAGCGGCTGGTCGCCCGATCACTCCGTGCTGCGGCGCTCGCATCGCGCGGTTGCGTTCAGCGTGGCCGACACCGGCATCGGCATCGCGCCGGAAAAACAGAAGCTTATCTTCGAGGCTTTCCAGCAGGCGGACGCGGGCACGAGCCGCAAGTACGGTGGCACGGGCCTCGGCCTCGCCATCAGCCGCGAACTTGCCGGCCTCCTCGGCGGTGAGATCCGCCTGACGAGTAGCCCCGGTGAAGGCAGCACGTTCACGCTGTTCCTTCCGGATACGTACGAAGGGCCGGCGCGTGGTTCGGGAACGATCACCGAGTCGAACACGCGGATTATCACGCCGCCGCCGCTGGCGCTGGCCAGCATCGTCAAGAGCGAAGAGGTCATCCCCGACGACCGGAACGACATCGAGGAGGGCGACACCGTGCTCCTCATCGTCGACGACGATCCGCACTATTCGCGCGTCCTGCTTGGGCTGGCGCGCGACAAGGGATTCAAGGGTATCGTCGCCAGTCGCGGCGGCACCGCCCTCGCGCTCGCGCGTGAATACCAGCCCACCGCGATTACTCTGGATGTGTTCCTGCCCGACATGCTCGGCTGGACCGTGCTCAACAACCTCAAGCTCGATCCGGAGACGCGGCACATCCCGGTGCAAATGCTTTCTGTTGAAGAAGAACGCCAGCACGGGCTATCGCATGGCGCGTTCTCGTACCTCGTGAAGCCGGCGACCACCGAAGCACTCGAGGGAGCACTCGACCGGATCCGCTCGTATGCAGAGCCGCAGACGCGCAAGCTGCTGGTGATCGAGGACAACAAGATCGAGCGCGACAGCATCGTCGAGTTGCTTGGCCATGACGACATCATGATCGAAGCCGTCGGGACGGGTGCCGATGCCATGGCCGCGCTCGATGGCCAGCGGTTCGACTGCGTCGTCGTCGACCTCCGCCTGCCAGACGTCAGCGGCTTCGAGTTGCTGGAGCTGCTTCGATCACACGAGCAGATGTCGAACACGCCGATGGTGGTGTTCACCGGCAAGGAACTCTCGGACGACGAAGAGCTGCGGCTGCAGGCGTACGCCAAGAGCATCGTCCTCAAGGACGTGCGTTCACCGGAGCGGCTATTCGACGAAACCGCGCTCTTCCTGCACCGTGTCGTGGCGCAGTTGCCCGAGGAGAAGCGGAAACTCATCGACAAGCTGCACGGCTCCAACGACGTGTTGCGTGACCGCAAGGTCCTGGTCGTGGACGACGATGCGCGCAACATCTTTGCGCTGACGTCGGTGCTCGAGAATCTCGACATGGAAGTCTTTGGTGCCACGAACGGCAAGCAGGCGATCGACATCGTGAACGGGACGCCGGGCCTGAGTGCCGTGCTCATGGACATCATGATGCCGGAGATGGACGGCTACGAAACCATTCGCCGGATCCGGCGCGACTCACGGTTCAGGACGTTGCCGATCGTGGCGCTCACGGCCAAGGCCATGAAGGGGGATCGCGAGAAGTGTCTCGAGGCGGGCGCGTCCGATTACATCGCGAAGCCGGTGAATACCGACCAATTGCTTTCGCTACTCCGCGTCTGGCTGCATCGTTAGACGCTGTCCGGGAGCCGTAGATGGCTGAACTGGTAAAGGTCCTGCTGGTCGACGACCAGGTGCGCAACCTGGAGGCGCTGCAGGCCGTCCTTCATCCCAGTGGCTGCCGGCTGATCTGCGCGCAATCGGCCGACGAAGCGTTACTGGCGCTGCTGGCGCACGACTTCGCGGCCATCGTGCTCGATATCCGCATGCCGGGCATGGACGGGTTCGAGCTGGCGCGGCTCATCAAGGGCCGGCGTCGCACGAAACACGTGCCGATCCTGTTCCTTACCGCGCACCTGATCGACGACAAGGACGTGCTGGCCGGCTATCAGGCGGGCGCCGTCGATTACCTGACGAAACCGCTCGATCCCGAAATCCTGCGCGCGAAAATCGCGATCTTCTCGGACCTGCACCGGGCCTCTCAGGCGCTGAGTGAAACGAATCAGCAGTTGCAGCGTGAAGTCACCGAGCGTGAGCGGGCGCAGGAAGCGTTGCGTGAAGCCAATCAGATGCTCGAGGCGCGCGTCGAGGCACGGACCGCAGAAGTGGTCTATGCGAACGAGGTTCTTGCCGCCAGCGAAGAACGGCTGCGCATCGCGCTCGACGCTGGGCGCATGGGCACCTGGGAACTCGACGCGCTCGACCACCTCTGCCATGTGGACGACGTGCAGAGCAAGCTGCTCGGCCTTGCGCCGAGCACGCGATCGGTGACGATCGACACCTTGCTGTCACTCACGCATCCGACTGATGCGGCCGTCGTTCGCGAGGCTGTGGAAAACGCGCTCAAGACGAACGCGGATCGCACCGGCGACTACTCGTACGAGTTCCGCATCGTGCGTCCGTCCGACCACGCGGTGCGGTGGCTGCTGGTTCGCGGCCGAACCATCGCGAACGCCGATGGCCCGCCGCGGCGGATTGGCGTGTGCGTGGATATCACGGATCGAAAGAATGATGAGCAGGCACTGCAGGAAGCCGACCGGCGCAAGAACGACTTCCTGGCCACGCTCGCGCACGAACTGCGGAATCCACTGGCCCCGATCCGCAACGCGGTCGAACTGCTCCGGTTGAAGGGAGAGCTGCCGGCCGACAAGCGCGGTCCGACCGAGGTCATCGATCGTCAGGCACGGGCGCTCACGCGCCTGGTCGACGACCTGCTCGACATCAGCCGCATCACACAGAACCGCCTCGAGCTACGGCGGGAACCGGCGAGTCTCTCGGCGATCGTGGAGGCGGCGGTGGAGTCGAGCCGGCCGCTGATCGATGCCGGCCGTCATACGCTGGCCATGGACCTGCCTGACGAGCCGATCGTCCTGCTGGCGGACGTGACGCGCATCGCGCAGGTGATCTCGAACCTCCTGAACAACGCGGCCCGCTACAGCGACCAGCGCGGGCGTATCGAGATTTCGGTGCGAAGGGACCTCATGGATGCCGTCATCTCGATATGCGACGAGGGCATCGGCATTCCGACCGCGATGCTGGGGCACATCTTCGAGATGTTCGTACAGGTCGATCGCGCGCACGAACGGGGCCGCGGCGGACTCGGGGTCGGGCTGGCGTTGTCGAAGCAGCTGATCGAGATGCACGGGGGTCAGATCAGCGCCCACAGTCCGGGCCCGGGCCTTGGCAGCACGTTCGAGATCCGTCTTCCGATTGCGTCAGAGGTCGAGGCATCGCTGAAGGTGGCGCCCTCTCGCGACGATCATCCCACCTCGCGGTTGCGGCTTCTCGTGGTCGACGACAACAGGGATTCGGTGGACAGCCTCAGTACGCTGCTTCGGCTCATGGGGAACGATGTGCACGAGGCCTATGACGGCGTGGAGGCCGTGGATGCTGTTCATTCCTTCCGGCCAGACGTGGTCCTCCTCGACGTCGGACTACCGCGCAGGAACGGCTATGAAGCGGCCCGCCTGATCCGCGGTGAATCCTGGGGCCAGGACGTGGTTCTCATTGCCTTGACGGGTTGGGGGCAGGAGCAGGACCGGAAACGTTCTCGTGAGGCAGGCTTCGATCATCATCTGGTCAAGCCGGTGGATCCCAAGGCGCTGATGAAACTGGTCGCCGATATCTCGACCGGTGGCCGCCACCATCACGGTACGCCTACCGAAACGGCGAGTCTCCGCGGGTAGCGCGATTCAGGCGCGGATTCGGTGGGTTGTCGCGATGAACCGTCCCTGCTGACGGTTAGTCGGTTTCTTCTGGCGAGACGGCAAACCGCTGCGCAAACTGCTCCACCGTCATTGGTGAAACGCCAAAGCGCGTAGCGGACACATTCCATTCCGGAAACGGGCGCCGGGTAATGGTCATCCAGTATCCCATGGACGCCATGCGCGCCCCGACTTCATTGAACGGGCGCGCAGCATAACGCGCGACGTTCAGCACCGGAGCGGGGATATGCCGCCTCTTCTCCGGTACGCCCATCGCCCGCTGGATCGGCGCGGCAAACTGTACGAGGGTCACTTCGCTGGGACCACCGATGTCGATTACTTCGTTCTTTACCGACGGGTCATGCAGGACGGCGATGACGAACGACGCAACGTCTTCCATGGCGATGAAGTTGCAGGCGAGGTCGCCGCGCCCGAAGATGGTCGCGACCCTGCCCGGCCGCTCGGCATTCCCGAACAGCACCCCCGTCCAGATATCCATGAAGGCGCTCGGCCGGATAGCGACCCACGGTACGCCGCTTTCCCGGACGATCTGTTCGACGCGCACCTTGACGCGGAAGAAATCGACCGGGCTGTCGGCGGTGAGGTCCCGGGCGGACACATGAACCCAGCGACGAACACCGGCGTCGCGGGCGGCGCTGCCTAACGTCCGGTACATCGCCTCGTCGATCCGGTTGGGACTCCGGGCGCCTTTTCCGAGGATGTTGTTGGCGGTGCTGACGATATCGGTGACACCGGCGCAGGCGCGATCCATCGCCGCATGATCCAGCATGTCGGCCACCATCGGCTCCGCGCCGGCCCGAGCCAGTTCGACGAGCCGTGCGGAGTCGCGCGACAGCGCTCGCACGCGAAATCCGTCGCCGAGCATGCGTTTGACCACGACCTGACCCAGCGCCCCAGTGGCGCCGGCGACGAGCATCAGTCCATCGGACATTTCAGGACGGGGTGAATCGGTAGACCTTCAGCATAGTGACGCCGTCCTCGTTCGCGGTGCGCACGATGACCTGGTTCGCCCCGAAGGACATCGGCATGGAGCGTTCCTGCACGGTCAAACGCCCGAGAATGGATCCGTCTTTGGCGAACGCGGTTGCCGTCCAGCCCGTGTCGCTCGGGGCGATGGCGTCGATCGCCCACAACGTGCCATCACTGCCTGTCATCAGCTCGGCGAAGTAGGGCAACGAATCAGCAAATGGCGCTTCGCGTGCCAGCCGCATGCTTTCAGCGCGATCCACCATTCTTTCAGAGCCGGGTGCATTCAGCCGAGCAGGTTCGATCGCGATCTGTGCCTCGCGGATCTCGTTGGTGATTGCCCGTCTCGGGATGGGCACATCGATCCGCGCGCCTAACGTCCCCGTCGCATCCCGCAGCTCGATCTCGCGCGATGACGCCAACGACGACGCGTACACCGAATCCCAGGCGGTGAACAGCGACCAACCTCCAAGGCGAAGAGGTCGCCAATCCGTGAACGGGCGACCTCGGAAGCGCGTTTCAAACTGTACCCCCTGCATGTCGGGAACGCTACCAACCAAGCGAACGTGACCGGTTTCGCCCGGAAGATCGCTGGCCTCGCTGATGGTGCGCATTCCGACGTCTGCAACAACGACACTGGCCAGTGAGCGATTCAGGCTGTCTGTCTGGTGACTTCCCCAGCTTCCAGCCGAGTGCATCAGCAGTTCACCACTCGACATGAATCCCGCAATCCGGCTCATGCGTCGCATGTCGCCTGTCACCTCGTAAGGCGCGGTGCGAACGATCCCGCCGTCGGCCGTGACCCAGTTCAACCGCCGGTTCGCGAAATCCAGCACGAGTACGGTGTCGTCTTCCAGGAGCACAGGGGTACCGAATCGCATCCAGTCTCCGGGCCCTTGTCCCGTTTGACCGATGACACGTTCGCCTTTGCCGTCACGTCCAAAGACAAAAACCTGGTTGCCGACACCCGCGAAGGTCATCACGCGGCCATCCGAAAGCGGGATGACCCAGTCCGTGCGGGTCAGGTCGTACTTCGGGTCCCCGTCAGCGCCACCGATCGTGGAAACCGGTTCGGAATCGAGCGTCCACCGCGGCGCCCTGTCGAACGCGTCAGGCGGATACTCATAAACGGTGACGCCGTTGTCGATGCGCGTCGTTGCCGGTACCGGATCACCGCGGCCGATCAGTCCCTCTGCCCGGTCGGTCTCCAGCTCAGCGCCGCATCCGCAAGCGAACACCGCGAAAGCGGTCATCCCCGTCAGCCGCAACATCTCGACCTCCTCTGACTGAGGACCCAAACGCTACGACAACCCGTCCCCCTCGAAAAGGGGTCAGACACCTTTTCACCAGCGCTAGCGCTTCCCGCGCGCAACGATGGCAAACAAGTCAACGCAGTATCCGCGAAATTCGCGCGTTTCCGCGATGACTCGCCGTTCTGGCCGTTGACGTATCGGCAAGGATCCGGCGTCCATTAGGGGTTCAGACTGGCATCACCCGGTACCAGTGGCAGATTTGAGAAGTCCATTGCCATCTCATAGGAGCCCCGGATGAGAGTGTCCCGTCTCGTAGCCATCGCGCTGCTCGCGATCCCTGTCGCCGGCCAGTCACAGGCCCCTGCCGGCGCCGACCCCAGACTCGAACGCCTCAAGACCGAAGCCCTCACCGCAGTCGAAGGGAAGGCAAAGATGGTCCAGGAGATCGTCGACATGCTCTTTTCCTTTGGCGAGCTCGGCTTCCAGGAATTCGAGACGTCGAAGTATCTCACCGGCATCCTCGAGCAGAACGGCTTCAAGATCGAGCGCGGCGTCGCCGGCATTCCCACGGCGTGGGTCGCGCGCTGGGGATCCGGGAAGCCGGTCATCTCGCTCGGCTCCGACATCGACGGCATCCCGCAGGCAAACCAGAAACCCGGCGTCGGTTACCGCGAGGCGCAGATCTCGATGGCGCCGGGACACGGCGAGGGGCACAACAGCGGCCAGGCAGTGAACATCGCGGCGGCGCTCGTCGTGAAGCAGATCATGGAACGAGAACGCATTCCCGGCACGCTCGTCCTCTGGCCGGGGGTCGCCGAGGAGCAGTTAGGCACCAAGGCGCACCTGGTGCGCGCGGGTGTGTTCAAGGATGTCGATGCCACGATCTTCACCCACGTCTCCAGCGACCTGGGCGTGTCGTGGGGGATGCAAGGCGGCAACGCGCTGATCTCGGCGGAGTTCCGTTTCCGCGGCCAGACCGCGCACTCGGCGGGCGCTCCATGGCGCGGCAAGTCCGCGCTCGACGCGGTGATGCTGATGGCGAATGCGTGGGAGATGAAGCGCGAACACCTCGAGCTGCCGCAGCGCTCGCACTACGTGATCCCCGACGGCGGCGACCAGCCTAACGTGGTGCCGCAGACGGCGTCGATCTGGTTCTTCTTCCGCCACCTCGACTACGACCGCACGCTGCCGATGTTCGAGGCCGCCCGGAAGATGGCGGAGGGAGCGGCGCTCATGACCGGGACGCAGGTCGATACCGTCATGATCATCGGGTCGGCGATGGACCAGCACTTCAACAAGTCGATCGCCGAGACGATGGGAAAGAACATCACCCGGGTCGGCATGCCGAAATGGGACGCCAACGACCTCGCGCTGGCCCGGGCGCTGCAGCGTGAGCTCGGCGTTCGCGAGTCCGGACTCGATACGTCGGCCAGCGGCATGCGGGCCCCGAACCCTAACGCGGTGCGCATGGGTGGCGGCTCGGACGACATCGGTGACGTATCGTGGGTCGTCCCGACGGTGACGCTGCGCTATCCGTCCAACATCCCCGGCGGTCCCGGACACAACTGGGCCAATGCCATCGCCATGGCCACCCCGATCGCCCACAAGGGCGCGCTGCAGGGCGCCAAGGTCCAGGCCCTCACGCTGCTCGACATCTTCCTGACGCCGAAGGTGGTCTCCGACGCCTGGGATTACTTCAACAACGTCCAGACGAAGGAGCGGAAATACACGCCGTTCATCCGGGCGGTGGACCAGCCCGCGATCTGGCTGAACGCCGAGATCATGGCTCGCTATCGCGACGAGATGCGGAAGTACTACTACGATCCGACGAAGTTCAAGACGTATCTCGAACAGCTCGGGATCAAGTACCCGACGATCCGAGGAATCACACAGTAGGCATCGGGGCATATGGGCACGGGGTATAGGGCACAGGGCATGGGGGATCAGGCCCGAAGTCCATTCCCCATGCCCCATGCCCGATGCCCCACGCCC
>CAMPKM010000077.1 GCA_946887155.1 uncultured Gemmatimonadota bacterium | reverse complement strand
GCTTGAGTCCATACCGCCGGGCGACGCTCTCGGGCACCGGCTCGCGCGCGAGTGCCGCCAGGGCGCGGGTGGCGGCCATCTTCATCTCTTCGTTCACCTCGGTCGCCCGCGCGTCCATGGCGCCGCGGAAGATGAACGGGAAGCACAGGACGTTGTTCACCTGGTTCGGATAGTCGCTGCGGCCTGTCGCCACGACCGCGTCCGGACGCATGGCAGTGACGTCTTCCGGCAGGATCTCCGGCACCGGGTTGGCGAGCGCGAAAACAATCGGGTCGCGCGCCATGGGCGCGATCATTTCCTTCGGAATAGCCCGCGCCGCCGACAGGCCCACCAGCACGTCGGCGCCGACGAGCGCCTCGGCGATCGTCCGGGCCTTGGTGCTGCTTGCGAAGCGCGCCTTGTACGGATCCATGTCCTCGACCCGACCCTCGAAGATCACGCCGGCCTTGTCGCACATGACGATGTGTTCGCGCCTGACGCCCAGCCGTTCGTAATGCATCGCGCTGGCGATGGCGGAGGCACCGGCGCCCGAGAAAACGACCTTCACTTCGTCGATCTTCTTTCCCACCACATCCAGCGCGTTGATCAGTGCCGCGCCGGTGATGATCGCCGTGCCATGCTGGTCATCGTGAAACACCGGGATGCGCAAGGTTTTCCGGAGCGCTTCCTCGATGACGAAGCAGTCAGGCGCCTTGATGTCCTCGAGGTTGATGCCGCCCACCGACGGTTCGAGGAGTTGGCAGAACCTGATGACGTCGGCCGGGTCCTGTGAGTTCACCTCGAGGTCGAAGACGTCGAGGTCAGCGAACTGCTTGAACAGGTTCCCCTTGCCCTCCATGACCGGCTTCCCGGCCAGTGCGCCGATGTTGCCAAGCCCGAGGACAGCGGTGCCGTTGGTGACGACCGCGACGAGGTTGCCGCGCGCGGTGTAGCGATACGCCTGTTCGGGGTCCTTCTCGATCTCCAGGCAGGGCTCGGCGACGCCTGGCGAATAGGCGAGCGAGAGATCGCGCTGGTTGGCGAGGGGCTTGGTGGGGACGACCGCGATCTTTCCGGGTCGTGGAAGGCTATGGTAGTCGAGCGCGTCCTGGCGGTTCATCCCTGAAAATAGCGAGGAGCAATGGGGTCAGACTCGATTGGAGCCGACTTGACCTTGACCGAACGCCTGGGCGTTCCAATCGAGTCTGACCCCATTGCTCTCTATTGCTTCTGCGCCTTCCTCACCAGCCAGGCCAGCACGACCAGCGCGCCGGAGACGGTGATCATCGCGGGGCCCGTGGGCAGGTCGAACGGGATCGACAGCGCGAACCCGACCACGGCGGCCAGCAACGCCGCCCCCAACGACACGAGGAACGTGCCGCCCATGGTGCGCGCCAGCAGCAGGCCCGTCACGGCCGGCAGGACCAGGAAGTTGAAGACGAGGAGAACGCCGGCGAACTGCATCGAGACGGAGATGACGACGCCGAGGACCAGGTAGAACGCGAGGTCCCAGAGGGTGACGCGATAGCCGAGCGTCCGCGCCGTCTCCGGATCGAACGACGTGAAGAGCAGTTCCTTCTGGAAGACGAACAGCGCGATCACGACCGGGATGCAGACGACGAGCAACTCGACCGTGTCGGACGTGGTAATGCCGAGGATGTTGCCCTGGAGGAAGATGTCGTGCGCCTCGCCGACGGCGGCTTTCGCGATCAGCAGGATGCCGGCGGCCGCGGCGACGGCGTACCAGACACCGATGCGCGCGTCAGGCGGCACGGGTCCCCGAACGGTGCGTGCGAAGAACATCACGCTGCCAAGGGTTGCGGCCAGCGACAGCGCTTCGGGGTGCGACGCCAGTCCGGTCGCAATGCCGTGTCCGGCCAGCCAGTACGCCAGGGCAATCCCGGCCGACGACACCTGCGCCAGCGCCGCGCCGACAAAGACGATCCGGCGCAGGACGACGTAGACGCCTAACAGTGCGCAGGTGACGGCAATGATCAGGGATCCATACAGCGCTTCGCGGAACAGCAGGACGGCATCAAGCATGCCGGTGTTCCCCGGTGTGCTGGCGCCTGGCGAGCACGATCCGGTGCCCCTCGAACGAGCTCACCTCGACGGGGATGCCGTACATCTCGCTGAGCGATTCCTGGGTCATGACGTCGCCGACGGATCCCACCACATAGCCCCCCTGGTGCACCAGCGCGATCCGCTCCACGTAGTTGGCGACTTCGTTCAGGGCATGGCTGACCATGACGACGGTCAGCCCGGTCTTCTCGTGCAGGTCGCGCACCAGGCCCAGGATCTGGGTCGTCGCCACCAGGTCCATCCCGTTGGTGGGTTCGTCGAGCACCAGCACGTTAGGCTCGCCGACCAGCGCGCGGGCGATGAGGGTCCGCTGCCGCTGGCCACCCGACAGGGCCGTGAGCGGCCGGTCGGCCAGGTGCGCGATCCCGACGCGGTCGAGCGCGTTGCGTGCCAGCTCGCGGTCAGCATCGGTCGGGCGCCGCCCGAGCCCGATCCGGTCGTAGCGGCCCATCAGGACCACTTCGAGCACGTGGAGCGGGAAGAGCGTGTCCACCGCATCGCGCTGCGGCACGTAGCCGTAGCGCAGGCCCGGCGCGATGGTCACGGTGCCGCCCAGCGGCCGGAGCGAGCCCAGAAACGTGCGGAGGATCGTGGTCTTGCCGGCGCCGTTCGGCCCCACGATCCCGAGGAAGTCATGTTCGAGGATGTCGAGCGTGAAGCCGCGCAGGATGGCGTGGCGGCCATAGCCTAACGCGGCGTCACGAAAGGAGACGAGTGCGGTCATCGCACGGCGCCGGCAACCATGGTGATGGCGTTCTTCATGACCGCGACATAGTCGGTGAGCGCCTTCGTGCCGCCCACGGACGGCGGGACCACCAGCACCTTGGCTCCGGTCTCGCGCGCGATCTTGTCGGCGGTTTTCCGGTCATAGAACGGCTCCATGATGATGGCTCTGGCGCCGGTCTGCTTCATGGTGGCCACCAGCGACGCGAGGTGCGACGGTGACGGCGGCACGCCCGGCTTGGGCTCCATGAAGCCGACGATGTTCAGGCCGGTGTAGGCCGCGAAATACCGCCAGCTCGTGTGCCACGCCACGACCGGTTTCCCCTTCAGGCTGGCCAGGTCGGCCGCCCACCCCTGTTCGGCGGCGGCGAGCTTCGCCTCGAAGGCGGTGGCGTTCGCCCGGTAGGCGGCGGCGTTTTTCGGATCCAGCTGGCTGAACCGGTCACGGAACAGGACCGCGATTTTCCGCGCATTGGCCGGGTCGAGCCAGTAATGCGGGTTGCCTAACGGGTGGACGTCGCCCTGGCTGCGATCGGTGCGCTGGTTGGCGTCGAGGACGGGTATCACCGTGGACACGTTGATGTGCCCCGGTGCACCGGCGTTGATCTTGCTGTTCCGTGCGCCATCGAGCAGCAGCGGCATCCAGCCGATCTCGAGGTCGAGCCCCACGTACGCCCACACGTCGGCGTCCCGCAGCCTCAGAATGAAACTCGGCTTCGGCTGCACGAAGTGCGGGTCCTCATACCCTTCGCCGATGTGCGTCGCCTTGATGTGCGAGCCGCCAACCGCGCTGGCGATGTCGTAGAGGTCGGTGGTGCTGGTGACGACGTTGAGCTGGGCCATGGCGGTACTCGTGACGGACAGGGCCGCCATGGCGCCAAGCGCCAAACGCAATGATGTATGGATCATGATGAGGACTCCTCAGAACGGGTGCGGGCGGTGCGGGCCTAACGCAAACGTCGCCTGCAACAGGAAACGGTTGAATGCCTGGAAGCTCTTCGGGCTCACGCGCTCGAACTTCGCGACAATCTTGGAAAACTCGCTCGGATAGAACTGCCAGTATCCGGAAACGGCATTGGTGCGCTCGCCGAGAAACTCGGGATCGTCGACAGCGTCGAACCGCGCACCGAAGTATCCGCGCCGGGAGATCTGGTAACGGCCGAACACATAATATCCCGAGTAATCATCTTCATGCGTCGGCGTGAGTGCTCCGGACGGCACGCTCAGCGGATCGACATTGTCGTTCTGCTGGGTCATGAACTCCGCCTGTGCGATGAAGGACTTGTACAGCCCCTGCCGGGGTGGACGCCAGCGGAACGTCACGTCACCGCCAAACGTTGTTTGCCGCATCGCGATCGCATTGGCGTTCCCGATCGATGTGAGCGCGGGACGCACTCGTTTGCCGGTCATGGCCGATCCCGAAATCTCCAGATTCGAGGCGTTCGACAGGTCCCAGTAATTCCGGAGCCGCGCCGAATACGCCAGGCCATCGAGATCCTTGTTCGTCGGTTCTTCGGTGACCAGTTCGTCTTCACCTTCTTCGTGCTCGTGTCCGGGTTCGCCAAGTCCCTCGGTCGCCGTCAGGATCAGTTCCTGGAAGAAACCGAAGGGTGCGGCACTGCGAGCCAGGTAGACGCCCGTCCCCTTCAACCCCTCCTCGCCTAACAAGCGCTGCCCGACCAGCGAATGGTCGACCGTATGCAGGTCATGCCGGTGCGTCGTGTTCTGCTTGCCGAACGGGGCCAGGAACCGGCCCAGCCGCATCTCGAGATGCCAGGGCAGGGAAGTCGCCGTGAGGAACGCCTGCTCGATGTGGACGCCTTCGGCATCAGAGAAGCCGAGGAAAACATCGCCGCGGAACGTCGGATCGACCGCCGCCTGCAACGCGACCTCCACCTCGCGAATGCTGAACCGCGCACCATCCTCCTGCGTGCTTCCATCGGGTGACAGATCGGCGATCAGGTCCCCCACCAGGCTGATATCGGGCAACAGCCGGCTGTTCGCCTGCCCCTGCGGCACCTGCTTCCGCGCCGCTGACGGTGCTCTGGCGTCGCGAGGGTGGAACGAAGGCTCGCCTTGCCGCTGCGCGGCGGCCGGCGTCGCCTCAACGAACAATGACAACGCCACGACCACCGCGGCCAGCCACGGTGCGCGACGATGCTGAAAATCCGGGTTCATGGATCACCTGTCCTGGTGCTGGTTGGAGTTTGCGAGCCGGCGCCACAGAATGCCGGGCATCACCGGGTCCATCAGGCCGGTGGGCGCAACTTCGCGCTGGCCGATGGCTCGAACTCATCCCGCCGATACCGGACGCCGACCCGTCAGGACGGCGGTCGTCCCAGGCCGGCGACCGCTACGCCATTGCGCGACGGTCAGTCGTTAGGGTACGACGTGGCGGGACGGTTCAGGCGGCAGGCGGGGCGCGGGAGCCAAGTGATCCGCGCCGCCCCGACAGACCCGGTGCGGCGTCAACCAGCGACGGACGTGAAGCCACGTCCGCATCGATCGCGATCAACGAAGGAGCAGAGCCGGGAACCGCACCGCTACTGAACGTCCGGCAGATGAGGCAGTCGACGTGGCGGTGCAATGGCGGACAGGTGGTGCTCGCCTGGTCCTCGACATGGGAGTACCGGTACAACGATTCCGCCGCCGTGCGAGCCTCTGCTATCGGGCCTCCGCCCCACAGCAGTGCCTGCAGCCCGAGCAACACCAACGCGAGCGCACGCGGCACACGCTTTCTCGGCGATGCAGGCATGCTCGGGAGTTGGCGGAAAATCATGTGGCTAGTCTACCCTGCAGCGTCTGCCCCGGTCCAGCCCAGAGTGGGGCATCGGCTTGCACAAATCGCGGTTCGTAAGGCGGCACGAACCAGGAGAGCCTCCGCGAAGGCCGGGATACGTGTCAAAATGACAAGCGGAATGTTCCTGAGCCCCCTTCCCGGAGGTATCTTGGGTCGTCCATGACCGCGCCACACGACCCCATCGAGCGACTGCGTGCGGCGCTCGCAGATCAGTACGATGTCGAGCGCCTGCTGGGCCAGGGCGGCATGGGCGCGGTGTATCTCGCTCGGGACCGGACGCTGGACCGGCCGGTCGCGATCAAGGTCGTTGCCGCGGAAGTGGCGTCGAGCCCGGTGCTTCGCGAACGGTTCCTTCAGGAAGCGCGTGTGGTCGCGCGGCTCCGCCATCCGGGTATCGTCACGGTGTATTCGGCCGGCGATGCATCTGGACAGCTCTATTTCGCCATGGAGTTCGTGCGCGGGGAGTCGCTGCGTGAACGGCTCCAGCGTGAGGGGAAGCTCCAGCCCGAGCGCGCGACCGAGATCCTGCGCGACATGGCACTCGCGCTCGACTACGCGCACCAACACGGCGTCATCCACCGCGACGTCAAGCCGGAGAACGTCCTGATCGACCAGGACACGGGCCGGGCGATGCTGACCGATTTCGGGGTGGCGCGCGCGCTCGAGCGCGAAGGCTCGCTCACCGGGACCGGGGTGGTGCTTGGATCGCCGCGTTACATGAGTCCGGAGCAGGCGACGGGTGAACGAACGGTCGATGGACGCTCGGACCTTTATGCGCTGGGGCTCGTCGGTTACGAGATGATCGTTGGCAAGCCGGTGGTCGACGGCGCCTCGGCGGCGAGCATGCTCGTCAAGCACCTGACCGAGACGCCGGTGCCGCTGGCCGAGGCGGCCGCAAACGTCCCGGCGAGTTACAGCATGGTGGTTGATCGCGCGCTGGCCAAGTCTCCCGATGCACGCTGGAGCTCGGGCCGCGAGATGGCCGAGTCGTTAGGCGGTGCGGTGCTGACCCCCACCCCGACGCCGGTCGCGTTGCCCCGGGCGAAAGGCTCGAACCGGCGACGGTGGGCCATTGCCGGAGGCGCCGTGGCCGTGGCGGCGGTCGCGCTGGCGGCGTTCTTCGTGTTCGGGGACCGGGAAGCGGCGCCGCGGCAGACGTTCGTGGTGGTGCCGTTCGAGGTGCAGAGCGGTAACGACGAGGTGCAGTGGTTGCGCGAAGGCGCGGTCAACATGCTCACCTTGTCGCTGTCGCAATGGACGGACCTCACCGTCACCGACTACGAGCGCACGCTGGATTTTGCCCAAAGCGAGGGTATTTCCGACGGCCGTGTCAGCCTCGAGGCGGCACGGCGTATCGCCCGTCGCGCCAACGCGGGCTCGCTCGTCATGGGGCAGGTGTCCACCACGCCAGACTCGCTGGTCGTGACCGCGCGACTCTACGAGGCGGGAAGCGGCAAGCTCCTCAATTCGCAAACCAGTGCGACAGGTATCGCCGCCGATCCGCGCCCGACGTTCGATGCCCTCGCCCGCTACCTGCTCGACGTGAGCGGCGGCACCGCCGCCACGACGGTGGACCTCGCCCGGGCAACGACGACGTCCGTGCAGGCCTATCGGGAGTATGTCGAGGGCCTCAAGGCGCTCAACAGCTGGAACCTCCAGCGCGCCGACTCGCTGTTTGCCTCCGCCACGGAGCGAGACTCGACGTTCGCCCTCGCATTTCACAAGCGTGCGCTAACACGCGGCTGGAGCGACGCCGGTGGATCGTTAGGCCCGCAACTGGCCGAGCGCGCGATGTCACTGGGGGGCCGCCTGCCGCCCCGGGAGCGGGCGCTCGTCGAGGGTCACCTGTACCTGACGCGCGGATTGACGCGCCTCCAGCGGGACACCGCCGGAAGGGCCGACCTCCGTGAGGCGATTCGCGTGTACGCCGCGCTGGTCGCCACCGATTCGTTGAGCGCCGAAGCATGGTATGGACTGGGCGATGCGCGGAATCACCTCGGGAATGCCAGCGCAGGGCCCGAGTTTGCGGGACTGATGAACGGTTCAATGGCGGCCTTCCGCCGGGCGCTCGACATCGATCCCGACTTCCATCTCGCGTATTCGCACCTGATCGACATGTACCGGAATTGGGCCATTCCGCAGAACAACGACATCCTCCGGGGCGACTCGATCGTGCCGACGGCCAGCGTGCCCGAAGCGCAGCGACCCGCGCTCCGGGATTCAGCGGAAGCGCGGGCGGTCGCCACCGCCACCGACTGGCTTGCCGCGGATGCAACCGTCCCGCAACCCTATCGAAGCCTCGCGCTCGCCCTGCGGGTCGCTGATCACTCCGATTCGGCGGCCAGGGTGTTGCGGGCCGGTGCCCTCCGGACTGGCGACGCCGGCGTGCAGCTGCTGATGGAAGCCGCGCTGGATGAGTTCATCACCGGATCGGGCGCCGTGCACGGACTGGTCGACACCGCCTTGTCGCGGATGACGCTCGAGGATCTCGAGCGTCGCACTCCGGCGGAGCGGTACAACTTCATGTACCTCGCCACTGGACTGGGGGCAGCGTCCGGCGATTCCCGACAACTCGCGCGCGCCTCCGCGCTCTGGCGCGCCATCGATACGGTCTTTGCGGGCAGTACGGTCGACCCGACCACGCATGTCGCGTGGATGACGGCCGTGATGCGAGTCGCGATGGGCGAGCCGCTCACACCGGACTTGCGACGCGCGCTGATCGATGGGGCACGAGTGGTGGATCGTGCCCCTGCGCCGCAAGCCAACGTGATTCGCACGACCTCGGCGCCGCTCGCCTACCTCGTGTTCCTTGCCACGCACGATTCGACCGTGGGTGCCATGGCCCAGCGCTGGTTGCCTAACAGTCGCATGATCGAGCTCGATGCCGCCCGCGCGCTCGCGGCCGGCGACACCGCTCGCGCGCGGACGATCGCCAGTGCGTTTCCAACGCCGGACTCGCTTCGCGGGTCCAACTTCGGCATGGCAGGCATGCGGACGATGACGCGCGCCGAGGTGCTGGCCGGTATGGGAGACCTGCGCACGGCGGTTGGAAATTATGAGGCGCTCGATCCCAAGCGCTTCGTGATGAACACCGCCAACGAGCCTGGCCTGACGATGTATGTCCGGTCGTTCGCGGCCCGCGCGCGCCTGTATGAGCAGCTCGGGGAACCCGACAAGGCGCTCGCGGCATTCGAAAAGTTCCTGAAGCTGTGGCCCGTCGACGATCCGCTCACCGCTCGCGAGCGTTCCGAAGCCCGCGCCGCGATCGCCCGCCTCCGCGACGCCCCGCGCCGCTGACCCGGCGTCACAGTGGGGTCAGATCCCTGATTTCCGGAGTGCGAATGAGCGCAGGAGCTTCAGCATGCGGCGGTCGGTAGCCGTGGCGTCGTCCAGTTTCGGCGTTTCGATCACCTTCGGCACCTGCGCCAGCCGCTCGTCGCGCATGATGCGCCGGAAGGCCTTGCGGCCGATGCAGCCTTCGCCGATCAGCTCGTGCCGGTCGCGCCGCGAACCCAGCGGCATCTTCGAGTCGTTCAGGTGCATCATCCCGAGCTGGTCGTACGAGAGGTGTTCCTCGAACCGGGACCAGACCCCGTCGTAGTCCTTCACGAGGTCGTAGCCGGCCGCGTACAGGTGGCAGGTATCGAGGCACACCCCGACCCGGTGCCGTACTTCGGTTGGAATCAGGCGACGGAGCTGCGACAGCTCCTCGAACGAGCTCCCCAGCGCGGTACCCGTTCCCGCCGTCAGTTCCATCAGGAGTCGCGCCCGCCCCGGCACCGCCGCCAGGGCCAGCCCGATCGCCGCGGCGTTTCGCGCCATCCCTTCGGCGCGATCATCCATGAAGTTCCCCGGGTGCGACACGATCGCGTCGATGCCTAACGCCTCGCACCGCCGGAGTTCACAGGTGAACGAGATCAGCGATCGCGTCCAGAGGACCGGGTCAGGCGAGGCGAGGTTGATCAGGTAGCTGTCATGGGCGCAGACGAAGCCGACCCCGGACTGTGCCCGCGCCGACCGGAACCGGACGCGTTCCTCTTCCTCGATGGCCGGCTCTCGCCACTGGCTGGCCTGCTTGGTGAAGACCTGGATTACCGTCGCGCCAATGGCGTCGGCGCGCGGGAACGCCGAGGCGACGCCGCCAGCGGTGGAAACGTGGGCACCTAACAACTGACGGGGGAACCAGAAGTGGACGTAAGGACGTGAGGACGTGAGGACGTGAGGACGTGAGGACGTGAGGACGTGACCTTCAGACGTGAGACGTGAATGAAACCTGATCGGTCGAACCCCGTCTCATGTCACGTCATCTCACTTTCGCTGCTGCAACCACGTCAGCGGGTCTGTCGCCCGTCCCTGGGGCCGGATCTCGAAATGCAGGTGAGGCGCGAGGTCCGGATCGGCCTGGCCGATGGAGCCGAGGACCTGGCCCTTCTTTACCTTGGCGCCCTTGGCCACCGCCGCGCGTTGCAGGGAGCCGTAGACCGTGTAGTCGCCGCCGCCATGCTGGACGATGACCGTCAGCCCGTAGGTCCCGATGGTTTCGGCGATCATGACCTCGCCGTCGGCGATCGACTTCACCGGGCTGCCTAACGGCGCCTCGATGCCGATGCCGTTCCAGCGGATCGCGGTGTTGTTCGGGTTCACCGCCCGGCCGAAACTATACATGATCGACCCCTCGACCGGCCAGTCGAGCGCGCCGAAGTCGCT
>CAMPKM010000076.1 GCA_946887155.1 uncultured Gemmatimonadota bacterium | reverse complement strand
GCGTCGGAGCGGGCCTTCCAGGCAAGCGTGCTCGAACTTCGGGCCGAGCTACAGGCGCTGCACGATGACCTGTCGCCGGAAACGGTGGTGAAGGTGGAACATGCCCTGGCGACGATCGACCTGGCCATTGCCGAGGGACGCGAAGCCCTGCTCCGTGATCCCGCGAATACCGCACTCTCGGAGCTCGTTGCGTCGAAT
This sequence comes from uncultured Gemmatimonadota bacterium, assembly GCA_946887155.1. The sequence goes on along the minus strand of CAMPKM010000076.1, from coordinate 10,100 downwards.
TACCGGCAGAAGATCGACCTGCTGCGACGCATGACACAGCTTGCATCAACATGATTCTCTCCCGCTTTCACCTCGCCGCATTCCTCGCCGCCGCCATCACGGCGGCACCGGTCGTGGGCGAGTCACAACAGAAGGTCGACGTCCGGCGGGCGGTGACACGCGATGTCTATGTGCGCCTGAATGGGGTGTTCGGGTCACTGCGGGTCACCGGCTGGCAGAAGGACTCGGTGGTCATGACCGGATCGCTGCCGAAAGAGGCGCGCCTCGAGGGCGCCATGGGTGCGGCGAGCAGCACACCGGTGTCCGGCCTGAAGTTCTACGTCGAAGGTCCAACGGGCGCGAACGCGTCGGGATCGCTCGAACTGTTCGTACCGGTTGGTGCGACGGTGTGGGCCAAGTCGGGCAGTGCGACCATCGACGTTACCGGGATCACCGGTGGATTGGACCTGAACATCGTCGGTGGTGCCATCACGGTGACTGGGGACCCGCGCGAGCTGAACATCGAGTCGATGGACGGGAGCGTGATGGTCAGCGGTGCGCCAACGTGGATGCGCGCGAAGACGGCATCGGGAGACGTGACCATTCACGGCGACTGCACGGACCTTGGCGTCACGACGGTCAGCGGCACGGTGATGATCCGCGACGGCACCTACGAGAGAGCGCGCATAGAATCCGTCACCGGAAACGTCAGCTTCGGCGGGGACATGAACCGTGCCGGTTCGCTACTCATGGATACACACAGCGGGACGATCGAGCTCTATCTCGGAAAGATGTCGCTCGACATCGATGCAACGACCATCACCGGTACGATCACCAATAGCGTCACTGCTCGGCGTCCCACGCCCGGTCGTGACGGTCGCGGAGAGGAACTGACGCTCGCGCTGGGAACCGGAGAGGCTCGCGCCACGCTGCGATCGTTCAAGGGCAACATCCGGTTGAATCGTTAACGAGGCCTGCTTTCCAGGTCAGACTCGAAGAATTCGAAGTCTTTTCTCGCCATGACACGCGGTATGAGCCGGCTCATGACGCACCGAGCTCTTCCCAGAGGTACGCTGCGGCGAGCATGCCTTTCTCGAAGTTCTCGACCGACATCCACTCGTCAGGCGCGTGGGCGTTTTCGCCGGGAAGGCCGAATCCCATCAGCAGCACGGGAGCACCGAGAATGCGCTGGAAATCGCCGACGACCGGAATCGAGCCGCCTTCACCCGCCAGCACCGGCTCGCGATCAAACGCGCGCTTCAGCGCACGCCGGCCGGCGTCGAAGAGCGGCCCTTCAAGCGTCGCCCGCCATGGCCGGCCGTGGTGCAACGGCGTGACCGTCACCTTCACCTCTGGAGGCGCCTGGGTCCGGATATGGTCGGTCACCAGGGCCGCGATCTCGTCAGGCGACTGATCCGGTACGAGCCGGCAACTGATCTTGGCCATTGCCCTCGCCGGCAGCACGGTCTTGGCCCCTTCGCCGGTATAGCCGCTGAGCAACCCGTTCACTTCCAGCGTGGGACGGGTCCAGATGCGCTCGAGCGTCGAATACGAGGTTTCCCCGCCTAACGCCGGCGATCCGGCCTCCTCACGAAAGGCCTCCTCGCGGAACGGCAGCGCGCGAATCTGATCCCGCACGGCGTCTTCCCACGCGACCACCCGGTCGTAGAACCCCTTCACCGCCACGCGACGCTGTTCGTCGTGGAAACTGGCGATGATCCTGGCGAGCGTCGTGGCTGGATTCACCACCGCCCCTCCGTAACTGCCGGAATGAAGGTCCTGCGCCGGGCCTTCGACATCGACCTGCAGGTAGGCAAGGCCCCGCAACGAAAACAGGATCGACGGCAGTCCCGGAGCAAACATGGCCGAGTCGGAGATGATGACGCCGTCGCACGCGAGTCGCTTGGCATGGTCCTCGACAAATCCGGAGAGGTGCTCGCTTCCTACCTCTTCTTCGCCTTCAGCGAGAAGGATCACGTTCACGGGTAGCTTGCCGTGAACCGCGAGGTGGGCCTGCAGCGCCTTGACGTGCAGATAGAGCTGTCCCTTGTCGTCGACGGAACCGCGCGCGTAGATCCGACCGTCGCGCACGGCCGGCTCGAATGGCGGGGAATGCCAGAGCTCCAGCGGTTCAGCCGGCTGGACGTCATAGTGGCCGTAGATGAGATACGTCGGCGCCGAAGGGCCCGCGGCTCGCCATTCGCCTAACACGATCGGGTGGCCGCTGGTCGGAATGACTTCAGCGATCAACCCCGCCGCGGTGATTTTCTCGGCCAGCCAGTCGGCGGCCCGAGCGACATCGGCACGATGTTCGGAGCGCGCGCTGACGCTCGGAATGCGGAGGAACTCGAAGAGCTCGGTAGTCGCGGGCTCCCGGTTCGAGGTCAACCAGTCGGTTGGGGTCACTTGGACGGCGGACGTGAGGTGAGAAGTGAGATGAAGCCCTGCATTGGAGATTGTAACAGGCAGGTGCCATCGCGTCGCCTGAAGCCTGGCGTTAGTCCTATCTTGACCCATGCCCAACCGCCTCCGCGATTCCGCGAGTCCGTACCTCCAGCAGCATGCCGACAACCCGGTCGACTGGTACGAGTGGGGGCCGGACGCGCTCGAGCTCGCGAAGCGGGAACGGAAGCCGATCCTGCTGAGCATCGGTTACGCGGCGTGCCATTGGTGCCACGTCATGGCGCACGAGTCCTTCGAGGATGAGGCAACCGCGGCGCTCATGAACGAATTGTTCGTGAACATCAAGGTTGATCGCGAGGAGCGTCCGGACCTGGATGCGATTCACATGCAGGCGGTACAGGCGCTGACGGGTCACGGCGGATGGCCCATGACGGTGTTCCTCACGCCTGATGCCGTGCCGTTTCATGCCGGTACCTACTTCCCTCCTGCTGACCGGCATGGGCTACCTTCATTCCAGCGTGTGCTGCGAGCGGTGTCGAATGCCTGGCGAGACAAGCCAGATAGTGTGGCCGAGGCGGCGCGGTCGCTCACCGAACACCTGCAACGCGCGGCGAGTCCGTCGACGTCCACGCGTGCCGTCGACCAGCAAGTCCTTGACCTCGCCTTTCGGGCCTGCGCACGCGCGTTCGATGTCCGGCACGCCGGCTTTGGCGGTGCCCCGAAGTTTCCGCCAAGTATGACGCTGGACTTTCTCCTGCGACATGCCGTACTCACCGGTGAGTCGCTGGCGCTCGACATGGTCGTGCGAACATTCGACGAAATGCGCCGCGGCGGAATATTCGACCAGGTTGGTGGAGGGTTGCACCGGTACAGCGTGGACGAGCGCTGGCTGGTTCCGCACTTCGAAAAAATGCTGTACGACAACGCGCTGTTCGCGCGACTGGGCGTCAGGCTCTGGCAGGTCACGCATGACGACGACGTCATGGCGGCGACCGTTCACACGCTCGATTGGGTCATCCGCGAAATGCGTGATCAGGACGGCGGCTTTCAGTCCTCGCTCGATGCCGACAGCGAAGGCCACGAAGGACGCTTTTACGTGTGGACGCGCGAGGAATTCCGGCGCGTCTGCGGCGACGACGCGGATGTCGCCGAAGCGCATTGGGGCGTATCCGAGGCCGGCAACTTCGAGGGAAAGAACATCCTGTTCGTTCCGCACGGCCATGCGGCAACCTCTGCGCGAACAGGCAAAACGCAGGAAGAAGTTCGCGACGGCCTCGCCCGGGCGCGCACTCGCCTCTACGACGTTCGTGCACAACGACCGTGGCCGGCGAAGGACGGCAAGGTGGTTGCCTCCTGGAACGGACTCATGATCCGCGCTTTCTGTGAGGCCGCGCGCGCCTTTGATCGCGGCGACTATCGCGACGTCGCCGAGCGAGCCGGTGCATGCATCCGTACGACGCTCGTCCGGGACGGCCGTGTTTTTCGTTCGGCACTTGGTGGACGAGTTTCCGGTCCCGGAATGCTGGAAGATTTTGCGGCGGTTGGCCTGGCGTTCGTGGACCTGTATTCGCTCACGTTCGACCCGGCGTGGCTGGTCGAGGCCCGGACGATTGCCCAGAGCATGGTCACGCTGTTTCACGACGCTGGCACGTCGACCTGGTACGATACCGCCAGCGATCACGAACGCCTGCTGGTCCGTCCACGCGAGGTGACGGACAACGCTACTCCTTCTGGCACTTCGCTGGCGGCAGATCTCCTGCTGTCCCTCGCCGACCTCGATGACCAGGAGCAATGGCGAACCCTCGCGGAACGGGCCGTGTCGCAGGTCGGTGATCCGATCGCGCAGTATCCACAGGCGTTAGGCCACATCGCCGGCGTGGCCGAAACCGTCGTTCACGGCGGCGTTCAGGTCGCCATCGTGGGCGAGAATCCCCACGATCTCGTGCGGCGCGTGGGGGCCCGTTTCGTGCCGGGTCTGGTCGTGGCCGGAGGTGATGCCAATGACGACAGGCAACCGTCGCTCCTCAGGGACCGGTCGCCCATGGGAGCAGCCACTGCCTATGTCTGCCGGAGTTTTACCTGTAACCTGCCGACGACCGACCCCGAGGCGCTGGACCAGCAGCTCATGGACCGGATTGGCAATGTCAGTTCCCCGGCGCGAGGTCCAAATGCGTCAAGTACCGTAGGGCGTTGAGCGCCAGACAGTTATCTGCCCGCAAGTTCAATCGTCCTCATCCGGCGACGCGGGTCAGCGCGGCCGGGGTCGCCTCACGATTTCCGGTATTTGAGGCTGACACGTGTCCTGATTCGGAGATTGGACCCCGGACGATTCATATTACCCGTCCAGCCCGTACCCCCAGTACCGAACATTGAGACGATGCGATCGATCCGATCTTTCCTGACGAGACTCTCGCTGCCCGCCGTTGCGGCCGCCGCCTTCGCCTGCACGACGTCCACCGATCCTGAACCGGTGGCGTCGTTCACGCTACAGCCAACGTTCGATTCGGTCGAGGTGGGTGAGACGTACGATCGGTGGATCATCACGCTGAAGGACGCCAGTGGAAACACGCTCACGGGCCGTACACTGGCTTGGGAATCGAACAATACGGCAGTGGCGACGATTGACCCGGCGACCGGCGTCCTGACGGCCGTTGCCAGCGGGCAGTCCGTGATCACGGCACGTGTCGAAGGGATAAACGCGCAGTCCACCATCAAGGTGCTGCTGCCGGTACTCTCGATCGTCATCGCTCCGGACAGTTTCGACCTTCCGCTGACCACGACGCGCACGATCAACGCGCAACTTGTGGGACCGGGTGGAGTCGGACTCACCAATCGCGCGATCACCTGGTCGAGCTCGAACCCCGGCATCGCCGTCGTCAGTACCAGCGGTCTCGTCACGCCCGTCTCCGTCGGCACGACCACTATTGCAGTGAGCGCGGGCCAGCTGACCAAGAACGTCCGCGTTCGTGTGATTTCGGAGCCGGTGCAGAGCGTCCGGATCCTCCCCCAGCAGTCGGTGCACGTAATCCGTCTGGGACAGACGAAACAGTTGTCCGCGGAATGCCTGAACGCCGCGCAAGAGGTGCTGAGCGGCCGGACCATCACCTGGAATTCCGGCAATCCGGTCGTCGCCACCGTCTCGCAGAACGGGCTCGTTTCCGCCCTCACGCTCGGAACCGCCAATATTACCGCGACCTGCGATGGCGTCAGCAGCACCGTCAACGCCCAGGTGACGCGCGTGCCCGTCTCGAGCGTGACCATCACGCCTAACGGGTTGACGCTGGCGGACAACACGCAGGGTCAGCTGCAGGCGGTGGCACGCGACAGTGCGAACAACGTCCTGTCGCTCCAGGGTCGCCAGGTCGTCTGGTTGTCCAACAACGTCCCCGTGGCCAACGTCAACTCGCAGGGAGTCGTCTCGGCGGCGTCGCCGGGAGCCGCCGAGATCACCGTGAGTGTCGATGACGTGGTCAGCGCGCCGGTGACGGTCAGCGTGACTGCCTTCGCGGAGACGGCGAGCGAGACGCGCCTGACGAGTGCTGCCCGACTCCGGCGAACGGACGCGACGCGCCCGGAACGCTGACGGCTATCCCTGGTCCCTGCCGCGCCGATTCCTAGAGATCGGCGCAGCTCTGCAGGATCGTTCGGCAGTTCCTGCAGATCACCTTGCAACGCAGCTCGGCCAGGTCCGCGGATCCGCACACGTCGCACGACGACAGCATCGGTGACGTGGCCTGCCTGGTGGAGACAACCGGTTCAACCGGGAGCTGCGGTGCCTGACGATACGCCTGGCTGAGTTGCGCAGCGCCCTTCGCGCAGCTCACTCGAAATCGAGCGCCAGGTTCATGGCCGCCGCCGAATGGGTCAGGGCCCCGATCGAGATCATGTCGACGCCAGTGCCCGCGATGGCGCGGACATTCTCCAGCGTGACCCCGCCCGACGCTTCCAGTTCCGCGCGGCGGGCCGTGACCTTCACGCACTCTTTCATCAGGTCGAGCGGCATGTTGTCGAGCAGGATGATGTCTGCGCCTGCAGTGGCGGCGGCGGAAACCTGGTCGACCGTGATGCACTCGATTTCCACGCGCGCGCCGGGCGGCGCGAGCTCACGGGCGCGGCGGATCGCGATCTCCACGTGGCCGTCAACCGCCGCCAGGTGATTGTCCTTGATCAGCACGGAACTGGCGAGGTCCATGCGATGGTTCGTCCCGCCGCCGGCGCGGACGGCATATTTCTCGAGCGCGCGCCAGCCGGGTGTCGTCTTTCGTGTATCGAGGATCTTCACGCCGGTGCCACGCACGGCATCTACATAACGGGAAGTCAGGGTCGCGACGCCGGACATCCGCATCAGGAAATTCAGCGCCACCCGTTCAGCCGAGAGAAGCGCGCGCGCGTGCCCGCTGATGTAGATCACCGTCTCGCCGCGCATGGCGCGTTTCCCGTCCTCGATGTCCACGCGCATCGACGCTTTCGGGTCGAGCATACGGAAGGTCTCGAGCGCAAACGGAATGCCCGCGATGGTGCCGCCCTGCCGGGCCACGAGCGCCGCGCGGGCCCGGCGATCCGACCGGACGGTGGCGATCGTCGTGATGTCGTTGAATGCGCCGTCTTCGTCGAGCGCATCACGCACACGAGCCACGAGCTGATCCCGGGTGAGCGGGAATCGAAGCCCGTCACGGGGCACGGCCGGCATTTCGAGCGGCGTGACTCTACGCGGTGGCGGGACGTTCGGCTCGAGGTTCGGCATTGGGTCTGCGGAGATTACTCGCCGGGATCGAAACCTGCGACTCCCGCAAGCGAGCGGGGCGCCGAGCCACCGACCGCGACCATTCGCTCGAGCGCCTTCCGCGCCTTCTGTGCGATGTCCTCGGGCACGGTGATGCGATGGACCAGCGCCTCCAGCGAATGAAGCACCTTGGGAAGCGTCGTCATCTTCATATACTGGCACTCGGCCCGGTCCGACGCCGCGAAGAAGGTCTTGTCGGGGTTCGCGCGGCGCAGCCGGTGAAGGATGCCGGTCTCGGTCGCGACGATGAACTCGCTGTTTTTGGACTCCGACGGCCGGCGGATCATGCCTTCGGTCGACAGCACCTGGACGCCTTCCGACGAAATCGCCCCAGCCGACATGGCCTCTACCACACTGGTCGCACAACCGCATTCCGGATGTACGAGTAACTCGGCCCCGGGGTGTTCCGATCGTTGGCGATTCAGGCTGAGCGGCGTGATACCGGCGTGCACGTGACACTCGCCCAGCCAGATGTGCATGTTCTCGCGGCCGGTTACGCGACGGACGTGCGCGCCGAGGAAGAAGTCAGGGAGGAATAGGATCTCCTGTTCGGCAGGAATCGAATTCACGATCTCAACCGCATTGCCTGACGTGCAGCAGTAGTCGCTTTCGGCTTTGACGGCAGCCGTCGTGTTCACGTAGGAAACGACGACGGCTCCCGGATGCTCCGCTTTCCAGGCACGAAGCTGATCGGCGTCGATGGTGTCCGCGAGCGAGCAGCCGGCGGCGAGATCCGGCAGGAGGACCGTCTTGGCCGGCGAAAGAATCGCGGCCGTTTCGGCCATGAAGTGAACGCCGCAGAATACGATGACGTCCGCCGACGTCTTGGCCGCCTCGCGCGACAGGCCGAGCGAGTCACCCACGAAATCGGCGACGTCCTGTACTTCGGGGCGTTCGTAGTTATGAGCGAGGATGACCGCATTACGCTCGCGAGCCAGCTCCTTGATGCGGTATCCGAGGCCTTCAGAGGTTGCAACAGACATGGTTGGAATCTAGCGCCTCACGGGTCAGGTCGGCTTTCCGGTGGAGTCTGACCCCCGCTACAGCTCGATGTGTTTTCCAGCCCAGCCGCGCCGTGGCTTGGGGAAATCGCTGCGATGATGGCCGCCCCGCGATTCTTTCCGTGCCAGCGCCGACGTAGCGATGAGAATCGCCGTTTCGGACAGGTTGAGTTCTTCGGTGGCGCCCGGTTGAAGCCGATTGTGGATGTCATTCAACTCTTCGAGGCACTCGCGAAGGCCGCGCGCATGGCGGTCGATGCCGCTCTTCTCCCACATCAGCGCCCGAATGCTGTCGGCCGCCACCTGGGCGGCGCCACGGTCCGGAAGCACGGGGACCGACCAGCGCGATGCGCGTCGTGGGACCGGCGCCGGGGGCACCTTTTCCAGGTCGCGCGCGATCCGCTCGGCGAAGACCAGTCCCTCGAGCAGTGAATTCGATGCCAGCCGGTTGGCGCCATGCACGCCGGTGCACGAGACCTCACCGCAGGCATAGAGGCTCTGCAGGCGCGAGTGACCGGCCAGGTCCGTGATGATGCCGCCCATCATGTAGTGCGCGGCGGGGGTGACCGGGATCAGGTCTTTTCGCGGATCGATGCCGCGGGCCGTGCAGAGCGCAAAGATGCCAGGGAACCGCTCGTCGAACTGGGCGATGCCGCTCGCGTCGAGAAACACCTGGCCAGTTTCCTGGCGCTCGGCGAAAATCTCGCGCGCGACGACGTCGCGCGGCGCCAGTTCGGCCAGGCGGTGCCGCTGGTGCATGAACCGCCGGTGCTTGCCGTTGAGCAGCTTCGCGCCTTCACCGCGTACGGCCTCGGACACGAGCGCGAGAGGATTCTCCGGCGTGTCCAGCGCGGTGGGGTGGAACTGCACGAATTCCATGTCCGCCAGGCGCACGCCGGCGCGGTACGCGATCGCGAATCCATCGCCGGTCGCGACGACCGGATTCGTCGTGTAGCGATAGGCCTGGCCACAGCCGCCGGTGGCGAGGACGGTGGCATCGGCACGGATTTCGACCGGCTCCCCCGCGACACTGGCGCGCACACCGGCGCACCGGCCGCCTTCGACGATGAGGTCCAGCACGCGGGCCCGTTCGAGCACACTGGTTCGCTTGCTCTCCCGCACCCGCTCGACGAGTATGCGCGCCACCTCGGCGCCGGTACGGTCGCCGTGCGAGTGCACGATGCGACGCCGAGAGTGCGCGGCTTCGCGACCGAGCTTGAACTTTCCGTGCGGCGTGAGGTCGAATTCGGCGCCCGCTACCTGCAGCTCGCGCACCCTGGCCGGTCCTTCCTCGACCAGCACCCGGACCGCTTCCTCGTCGGCGAGGGCGGCACCGGCGGCGAGCGTATCCTGCGAGTGCAGCTTGGGCGAGTCCCCGGCGCCTAACGCCGCGGCGATGCCGCCCTGGGCATAGGCGGTTGCGCTGTCGAACAGCGACCGCTTGGTGAGGACCAGGACGTCGGCGCCGACCGATGCGCGCCAGGCGGTGTGCAGTCCGGCCACCCCGCTGCCGACCACGAGAAAACGCGTCCGGACGAGGGATGGCATGATTGAAATGCTAGAGCGCCGAACGCCAAGCGCAAAGGGTTGTGGGAATTCAGGCGCGACCCGAAATTCGTGCCATGCCTATCTCTCAGTGGCGCAAGCGGTTGGCTCCGATCGGGGTGGTCATCGCCTGGGGAAGCGCTCACGCGCAGTCGGGCTGGGAGATGCTGAAGCCGGAGACGACCGCGTCCTTCCGGGGGTTGTCCGTCGTGAACGATCGGGTGGTGTGGGCCAGTGGCACGCGCGGTACGGTCATCCATACCACCGACGGCGGCGACACCTGGCGGGTGGACAGCATTCCAGGCGGCGCGGCATTCGACCTTCGTGCCATCGACGCTCGCAGCGACCAGGTCGCGCTCGTGGCGGCGACCGCCGGCCGGATCTGGCGT
>CAMPKM010000075.1 GCA_946887155.1 uncultured Gemmatimonadota bacterium | reverse complement strand
ATTCGCCGGATGGTCGGAAGGTCCAGGGCACTATCCACTGGGTCGCGGCCGCGACGGCGCTGACCTGCGAAGTGCGGATGTATGACCGGCTGTTCCGGATCCCCGAGCCGGATTCCGTCGAGGATTTCATGTCGGTGCTGAATCCGGATTCCCTCGCGGTCATAGCCGACGCCAGGATCGAGCCAAGCGTAGCGGACGAACCGCCTGGAACACGGTATCAATTCGAGCGCACGGGCTACTTCGTGAGTGATCCTGTCGATTCACGCCCTGGGACGCTCGTTTTCAACAAGACCGTCGGCCTGCGCGATTCCTGGGCCAAGGTCAAGGAACGCTAGAGTTCGGGGTCAGACCCGGGGTCAGACCCGGGGTCTGACCCCGGGTCTGACCCCGAACTCCCGGTTGGCGACGCGGGGGTGGTCGGGCGGATAGCTTATGGCAATGCTTCAGGCTGCAAACAGGGTGGCGCTCGGGCGCGTCGTAGCGACCGAACGGCGACCCAACACGCCTCACGAGTTTCACTTCTGGACCGCGCTCGATTCACCCGTGGGCATCGGCACCATCGTGCGTGTCGATGGTGCCCATCCCATCGACGGCCAGCTCCCGCACATCTACGGCGTCGTCACCGACGGGTTGAGCTACACCGACCTGCTATCGCCGCTGCACGATGTGATCAGTGCGGACGGAGCGCCTGATCGAGCCAGCACCGCCGCGACCGAACGACCCGAGATCCGTCTCTACACCGCCGCCGTGCTCCGGCAGTTCCCCGAGGAGCCGTTGCAGCCCGTGCCCATGGGCCAGGTGTTTCTCGCCAACGCGGACGACGTGGCGATCGCACTGCGAATGGACTCCTACCTCCGGCCAGAATCGAGAACGGCCATTCCGGTGGGTGTCTATCGAGCGGGCGCCACCAATTCCCCCGTGTACCTCGATGCCGATTTCCTGCTCGGACCCGAATCGGCGCACCTGAACATCACCGGCGTGTCCGGCCTCGCTACCAAGACCAGCGCCGTCGAGTTCCTGCTCTCCTCGATCTTCACGCATTTCCCTCCGTCCAAGGGATCAGTCGCGGCGCTCTGCTTCAACGTGAAGGGACCCGATCTCTGTTTCCTGGACCAGCCAGGCCGTCTCGAGGACAGCGACCGCGAGATGTACCGGCTGATGGGGATCGAGCCGAAGCCATTCGAGAACGTGCACTACTACGCGCCGTACACCGCCCGCGGACTCGCGCTCAACACGCTGCGCTCGAATCCCGAGCTGTCATCCAACGTCTCGCCCCTGACCTGGGGCCTGACGGATGTGCTGCGCTTTGCTCCGGTGCTGCTCAACCGCGACGACGTCGATGCCAAGGCCGATGCGCTGATCGATTTCATCGGGGACCGCATCGTGGACCATGATTTCTCCGATGAGCGGCTGGCCAATGGGAAGCGTTACCGGGTGCAGTCCTTTGCCGACCTCGAGGAATGGTTCCGCGATCTACTCGATTTCATGGAGGACCGTGGCAACGAGGCCTGGAGGACGCACCACGTCGCGACCATCAGGAAGGTTCGGAACCGGTTGATCAACATCGCGCAACGATGCAAAGGGCTGGTCACCGACGCAGGGGTCAGGTCGGACCTTCCCTGGGGCACCTTCCAGGACAAGACGGTGTATGTGATCGACGTTGCCAACCTCGAGGAGGACGCGCAGGACCTGGTGTTCGCGCGGGTCGTTTCGCTCCTGCGGGAACACCTGGAGCGACGTACGCTTGGCGTGAATCACCTCATCGTCTTCGTGGATGAGTTGAACAAGTACGCGCAGGCGGATGGACCCGACACGCATGTCCGTCGCATGCTGCTCGATATTTCCGAACGCGGCCGGTATCTGGGGCTGGTACTCTTTGGCGCGCAACAGTTCCGGTCGCAGGTGCATCGGCGCGTGGTGGGGAACGCCGCGACCGCACTCTTCGGCCGAATGGACGCGGACGAACTCTCGACGCCGGGGTATCAGGTCCTCGGACCGGCGACAAAGACCAAGCTGGCAACGCTCGACAAGGGACAGTTGATGGTCAGGCATCCGCACTTCGCACAACCGATCTTTGTTCGCTTCCCGCGGCCGACGGTGCTCTCCGGCCGCGAGGGCGCCGATCGGTTCCCGCAGGCGGCCGAACCATCGCTGACGGAGGCCGTGTTGCGATCCCTGCGCACGCTGGACTCCTCCATCCAGCTGAGTTTCGTGGAAGACGTGATCGCCCTCTATGAGGAGCACGAGGTCCTTCGGGCGCGCGATGCGACCGTGAAGACCCGTCCCCAGGACGTGAAGTCGTATTTCAAGGCGCAGTTCCGGCGAATCGTCCGGAGCGATCAGGCGTCCCCGACCCCAGCGCGTGCCACGATCCGCGCCACACCGTCCGATGACCCGTACGGGTAAGCCGCCGGGAAACGGGTTTGCCCGGCGCCAGGGCCGGGTCGCCCTGGTCGCAATGGTGATGTGTTTTCTGTTGGGGACGGAATCGCGGGCACAGCGCGCGGCGGCTGTGCTCCTTCAGGTTCGTCCCAGCGCCGGCGACACGATCCGGGTGCGACTGGACCAGACGGTCGAGATGACTGGCCCGCTCGGCCCGGACGGCCGCGCACCGGTTGAATCGGGAACGCTGGTACTGCTGGCCACCCTTGCCGTCGAATCCGTGGATGTCGAAGGGGCCACGATCGTGAGTTCGACGGACTCGGTGCGCGTGAATTCACCCCCGAACTCGGCTTCCAGCGCGGTGCTCGCCTGGGCGGCGGTTGCCGCCAATCGCGCGGTCCGTTTCCGTGTCGCGCCTAACGGTTCGGCGTGGGTGCCGAGCGGCCGTGGACGTGCCGTTCCGTCGGCGGCGCTGGCGGCGCAGATGCCGGCGACTCTGCCCACACGCGCCATTTCGCCGGGGGCAACCTGGTCCAGCAGCCTCTCGGTGCCGCTCGCCAGTTCCGTTGATCCAAAGGGTACGGCGGTACTGCACGCCGAGTTCATGTTCGATTCACTCTCGCGCTCGGGTGAACTGGCGTTCCTGTCCCTGCGCGGCCGTCTGATGAAATCGGACGATGAGGACAAGCCGAAAAACGGGCAGAGTGTGGTCGAGACGTCAGGGACCGTGATCGGGAGCGTGACCCTTGACCGTCGCCGGGGATGGATCACTGATGCGCGGACGACGTTTTCGCTCTACTCCCTCGTGACACCAGCCGATCCGGCCAAGCCCCCCGTCCGGGTACGGATGACGATCAGCCAGTGGTTGAGGGCCATGTAGACGGAGAGGAGCCGTGCCGACGGGACCCACGTGGGTTCTCACGTCCGGTGTCTCCCGTCCCGCGAGTACCGCGCTGACGTATCTTGCAGCACTCGCGAGACCATAGAGTGCGCCTAGTCCACCTCTCCGACCTCCACCTCGGTTACCGCCAGTTCCAGCGGCAGACTGCCGCCGGTATCAACCAGCGGGAGGCCGACGTTGCATCGGTATTCCGGAGCGCGATCGACAAGGTCATCGAGCTGAAGCCGGATCTCGTCGTCATGGCCGGCGACGTGTTTCACAACGTGCGGCCGCCCAATCCGGCGATCCTGCTCGCGTTCACGCAGTTCTCACGGCTGGTGCGCGCCCTCCCGGACACGATCGTCGTCATCGTCGCGGGCAATCATGACGCTCCCCGGTCTTCCGAAACCGTGTGCATCCTGCGGCTCTTCCTGCCGCTCGGCATTCACGTCGTCGACGCGGAAGCGAAACGACTGAGCTTTCCCGAACGGGACCTCTCGGTACTGGCGGTGCCGTACACGATGGGCGCCCGCCCGTCGCTCAATCCGGATACAGCGTTCGGGCACAACGTGCTCGTCATGCACTCCGAGCTTCGAGGGATCATCCCGCTGGCGTCGGCCGATACCGAGCGCGCCGCCCTCCAGGTCGACCCGGACGAGATCGGGTACGCTCGCTGGTCGTATGTGGCGATGGGCGAGTACCATGTGTACCGGTCGCTGGCGCCTAACGCGTCGTATTCCGGCGCCATCGAGTACACCAGTTTCAACATCTGGGGCGAGCTGCAGGAGGAGCAGGAAAGCCGGGTCAGGGGAAAGGGGATCGTCGAATACGACCTGGCGGCGAAGCGCCGGAAGTTCCACGACCTCCCGCCGGCCCGGCGGCTCGTCAACCTGCGGCCGTTTTCCGCCCAGGGCATGAGCGCGCTCGAGGTCGATGCGACGATCCGGGACAACGTGGCGGCCCAGCGGGATGGCATTGCTGACCTCATCGTCAGGCAGACCATCACCGACATTCCACGACATGTTTCCCGCGAACTCGATCCGCGCCTGCAGCGTGAGCTCAAGCGGGCCGCCCTGTCCTTCCAGTTCGACCTTCGCCCCCCGGTGTTTCAACGCCAGACGGGGAGCGATGCCGCGGGCCGCCGGGCGTCGCTCCAGGACACGGTACGCGACTGGCTCTTCGCCCGCACGCTGCCTCCGGGCGTCTCCAGGGACGGACTGGTCGACCTGGGACTGCGCTACCTGAAAGGCGCGGAGTCGTACGAGCAGGAGTCGCTGGCCCCGCCGGTGGAACCGGCATGAGGCTCAACAGCCTTCAACTGACGAACTTCCGCCAGCACGCGGAGACGCGCATCGATTTCGACCTCGGCCTGACCGGTATCATCGGGCCTAACGGGGCCGGGAAGAGCACGATACTGGAAGCCATCGCCTGGGCCCTCTACGGACAGGCGGCGGCCCGCGGCACCCGTGACTCGATTCGCAACCTGCGCGCCGGACCCCGCCAGCCGGTCCGGGTAGAGCTCGACTTCGAGCTTCGCGGACATCGCTATCGCGTCGTCCGGAGCATGAGCAACGCCGAATTGTACCAGGATGGCGGCGGCGCCCCGATCGCTTCGACGATCACCGACGTGTCCGACAAGCTCACCCGCTTGCTGGGCATGACGCGGGCGGAGTTCTTCCAGACGTATTTCACCAGCCAGAAGGAACTGGCGGTGATGGCGGCAATGAAGCCATCGGAACGCGCGCAGTTCCTGTCGCGGGTGCTCGGGTACGATCGGATTCGCGCTGCCCAGGGACTGGCTCGCGATCGGCGCAAGGAGCTGAACGGCGAGATCACGGCGGTCCGGGAGCTGATGCCCGATGCACAACGTGTCGCCGATGCGTTGAAGGAAACCGCGGCCCTCTGCAAGGAAGCGCAGCGCCGTCGCAAGGCCGCGGAAAAGATGCAACGGCAGGCGGGCGGCACGCTGGCCGCGCTGGCTCCGCAGTGGGAAGCGGCGCAGAAGAATCGCGAGGCCGTGCAGCAGTTGCTGGCCGAGCTCCGTCTCGCCGAGCAGGCGGCGGAATCGTCAGGCAGGGAGATGGACCGCCTGACGAAAGAGCTGGCGGAGATCGACGTCGCTCGCGCCGAACTGGAACTGATCGCCACGCAACTGGCCCCGTTGAGCGAGATCCAGGGCGAGTACCACATGCTGGACGCGCTGTCGCGCGAAGAAGGCCGGCGGCGCACACTCGTCGACTCGCTCCGTACCCTGGGCGAGGAACTGACGACGGTTCGCGAGCGCCAGTCGGCCGTCGCTCACCTGGCCGCACAGGCGGAAGGCATTTCCGCACAGCTCAAGTTGCGCGCGGCCGAACTCGAGGCAGCAACGGCTCGACTGGACGCCCGGCGAACCGACTGGGTTCGTGACCGGCAGGAAGCAATCACGAAGCGCGAGGCGCTGCGAACACAGTACCAGGAAACAAAGGATCACTTCGACAAGATCGTCGAGCTGGGTGAAGATGGGGTCTGCCCGATGTGTCAGCGTGGGCTCGGTGAGCATTTCCGCGACGTTCACGAGTCACTGGAGGAGCAGCTCGAGACGATCACGGTCAACGGGAAGTACTACAAGACGCGGCTCGACCAGCTCGACGCGATGGAAGCCGAGTTCCGTCAGGCTGATGAACAACGCAAGGCGATGCGCCTGCAGATCAGCGAGCTGGAACGGCAACTCGCGCGGTCGCAGGCGGCTGCCCAGGACCTGCTGGCGTCAGGCCGGGATTTGCTGGCCAAGGAACAGCGGCACGAGCAACTCTCGATCGAACTGCGAAGCATCCCGACCGGATTCGATGAGCGCCGTCACGCCGAACTGGAACGTGAGCTCGACCGGCTCAGCCCACTGAACGAGCAGGCCACGCGCCTCAGTGCGCGGATCGACCGCGAAGCCGAGCAACGCGCGGAACATGAGGCGGTGAGTGCGAGACTGGTCGAGGAACGTCGCAAGGCCGACGACCTCCAGGCTCGTTACCGCGACACGAAATTCTCGGAGGACGAACTCCAGCGCACCCGCACAGCGTACGAGAGTGCGCTGGCAACACTGCGACACGCAGAACTCGAACTGCAGGCGGCAACGGCCGAGGAAACGCGTTCTGGTGAAGCGGCGGCAACGGCGGAGCGTGACCGGCTCGACCTGGAACAAAAGCAGGAACGGTATACGAGGCTGGAGTCGGAGCGGCGGCTGCATGACGAGCTCGATCGTGCGTATACGGAGCTGCGAACCGACCTCAACCTGCAACTCCGCCCGGAACTTTCGGCGTTGGCGAGCGACTATCTCGACGAGCTGACTGATGGCCGTTATCGCGAGTTGGACATTGACGCCGACTACAATGTCACGCTGAGTGAAAGCGGCATTGCGAAACCGGTGATTTCGGGTGGTGAAGAAGATGTCCTCAATCTCGCGTTGCGGCTCGCGATCTCCCGCATGATTGCCGACCGTTCCGGCCATGCGTTCGGCCTGTTGATCCTTGACGAGATCTTCGGCTCCCTGGATGAAGACCGCCGGCTGCGCGTGGTGGGGTTGCTTCGACACCTGCTTACCCGGTTCGAGCAGGTCATCGTGCTGACGCACATCGAAGCGACGAGAGACGACATGGACCATCAGGTTCTCGTGTCACTCGACGACTTGACGGGCAACTCTGTCGTACGAATGAAGGACCTGGGCAGCCTTCCCGACTACGAAGACCTGCAGGAGGAAATGCTCTCCGCCGGAGCGTCTGCGTGACGCTTGCCCGTCCACCGCGCCGCGGCGCCGACGCCGTCGGTCCTGAACCGGCGACTCATGCCGATATTGGCGAGCTGAATCGCGTCTTCAGCGACGCCTTCACCGAGCGATACCGAAAGGATGGCATGACGGGCGTCCGGGTTCCGCAGCTCAATCCGGTCATCTGGCGTTATGCCATGGACGATGCCGACGGCGGAGCGTTGGTCTGGCGCAACGAGCATGGTGACGTGATTGCGTTCAACATCGTCCACGCGTCGGGTGCGGAAGGCTGGATGGGACCGCTGGCCGTGCATCCCGAGTGGCAGGGCGTCGGCCTGGGCAAGAGTATCGTGCGGGCCGGCGTGGATTGGCTGGCCGCGCGGCAGACGACTGTGATCGGTCTCGAGACGATGCCACGCACGATGGACAATATCGGCTTCTACTCGACGCTTGGCTTCGTGCCGGCGCGATTGACGATCACGGTGACCGCCGAGGCGGCGCATAACGATGCCCCACTGGCGCAGCTATCCCGGTTGCCTGCCCGCACCCGCGACGACCTCATCGATGCCTGCCGGACACTGACCGCGTCGCGGATTCCCGGGTACGACTACTCGCGCGAGATCCGCCTGACGAACGAACTGGGCCTGGGCGACACCGTGCTGCTCGAACGCGCGGGCCACTTGCACGGGTTCGCGATCTTTCATTCGGTGCCGCTCGTGGAGGGTCGCGCGCGCGAGGAGCTGCGTGTCCTCAAGCTGGTCGTTCAGCGCGAGGAAGACCTCGATGAACTCGTTCGCCTGCTGGCGGTGGCTGCGCGTCGTACCGGCACCAGGCGATTGGCCATTCGCGCCCAGGGCGATTACCCCGATGCATACCGCCGGCTGGTCTCGCTAGGCGGACGCGTGCGATGGACCGACTTGCGCATGGCGCAGGCGAGTCATCCCGAGCCCGTCGCATCGTCGGGCGTGGTGTATTCCAACTGGGAAATCTAGGAGCGGCGCAGGAACCTGTTACTTCGTGAGCCGGTTCGTCGTTGATCCGGCGGTGGTTCGCGCCACGACGCGCCAGATGAGGAGGAAGATGCCGACGCTGAGCGCGAGCGTGATCCAGCCGGGAGCGTCAAAGAAAAATGTTCCCACGGCCCACAGGACCAGCAACAGAATTGCAGCGAGCAGACCGACGTCCATAAGGCGTTATCCGATTTGACCGGTGAAAGGCGCGCCCGTAATATGCGCCAGCGATAATCGATGATGGATTCCAGATAGGGGCGAAGAGACCGATTTTTTGAGCCAACAAGTCCAACGAGGGGACCCGACATCTCAGTCCACGTCATGCCCCAGTGCGGGGAAGGCGGAAGCAGGGTGAGGGCCTTACACCTATCGTTCGGGCTTCAAAAAACACTCTTCGTTCCAACTGCGCGAGGGGCCTGGAAACGGGCCCCTCGTTTTTTTTGGACTTCAGGTTCAAGAACATATCTTCCTTTCCTGCTCGCCCGCCAAAAATGCCAATCGTCACTGTGGTACGTCGCCTGACGTTCAACGCTGCCCATCGCGTTCACAATCCTGAACTGAGCGACTTCGAGAATGCGCGGCTGTTCGGGAAATGCAACAACCCGAACTGGCACGGCCACAACTACGTGCTCGAGGTATCAGTGCGTGGCCAGGTGGAGCAGAGGACGGGCTATGTCCTGGACCTCGCCCGGCTCAAGGAGGTCGTGACGAAGGAGATCGTCGACAAGGTGGACCATCGCAACCTGAACCTCGACGTCGAATTCATGCACGGCATCATTCCGACGACGGAAAATCTTGTCGTTGGTATCTGGAAGATTCTTCAACCCGCGATTGCACCAGCCGAGCTTGCGTTACTTCGGCTATGGGAGAGCGAAAACAACCGCGTGGAATACACCGGTGAGTGATACGACCTACCCGTATCGGTTCCCGTACTCGTAGCAGTTCCAATAACCAACAACCAATTACGACTACCACTCCGACCATCCCAAACCTCACCCAGTTCTCTGTCGTAGTCACAGGCGCCTCACGAGGGATCGGCCTCGCGATTGCGCGCGCGTTGTCGTCAGCCGGGGCCAAAGTTCTCTGTCTGGCCCGCGCCAGCTCCCGGCTCGATGAAGCCGTTGCATCACTCGGCTACTCGGCTACCGCGGTGCCGTGCAACCTCTCGCGGCCGTCGGAGATCGATGGCGCCGTGGACGCAATCACCGAGGCCTGCCATGGCCCGCCCGATGCACTCGTCCAGGCGGCCGGTGTATTTCCACTCGCGCCGGTCGGCGAAACGCCGCCATCGGAGCTGCAGGACACGATCCAGGTGAATCTCCTGGGACCGTACCGCCTGGCACATCCGCTGTTGCTGGCGATGCGGAGGCGGCGCTCCGGGCACGTGGTCACGATTGGATCGGTTGCCGATAGGATGTCACTGCCCGGCAACGTGGCGTATGGCGCGAGCAAGTTCGCGGCGCGCGCCATGCACGAAGTGATGCGTGAGGAATTCCGCGGCTCCGGCGTCCGGATGTCGCTGATCTCACCTGGCCCGGTCGATACCACGATATGGGATGCGATCGATCCGGACACGCGGCCCGGCTTTACGCCGCGCGCCATGATGCTCCGGCCTGAGGCCGTCGCCGACGCGGTGTTGTTTGTCCTCACCCGGAATGAGGACGTGAACATCGACGAGCTGCGCCTGAGTCGCAGCTGACGGATCGCGAAGCGTGCTGCTCTCACTCGTCGATATCCTTCGCTGTCCCGTCGATCACGAGGAGACTGCGCTCGTTCTCTCCGTCGACGCATGGCGCGGCCAGCGAGTGGACCGGGGTCTGCTCGGCTGTCCGTTCTGCCGGGCACGTTATCCGATCGGCGATGGTGTGATCGATTTCCGGACCGGTGGCGGTGAACCTGCGGTTGTTCCGGAACCGGTAACGCCTGACGAGATCGCTCGTGTCCGGGCGCTGCTCAATCTCGGTGACCCGGGCGGCGTCGTACTGCTGTCGGGTCGTTATGCAGGCGCAGCCGAGTCGCTCAGCGACGAGGTCGACGTCACGTGCCTGGTCGTGGATGGAGCGAGCCGCGGTGAAAAGTGCGTCGGCATAATGGTCGGCGACCGGATTCCTGTCGCCGACCATTCGTTGCGAGCCGCGGCAAGTGATACAACGCGTCAAACGCCAGCGTTCATATCGGAGCTGGTGCGCGTGGTACGCGCGCGGGGTCGACTCCTTTGCGATGCTGGCTCGGAGCCCTCGGAAGGCATCGCCGTTCTGGCTCGCGACGAGCAGGTGTGGGTTGGCGAGGTTCTCGATCAGCCACAAGT
>CAMPKM010000074.1 GCA_946887155.1 uncultured Gemmatimonadota bacterium | reverse complement strand
TCAGGTTGACGGTGTTGGCGCCTAACGCCAAGGGCCCGATGGCTCGGACCAATCCCTGTTCCGGATCTCGATTGGGCTCGATCATCTTGCGCTGCGGTCAGGGTCAGCCGGCGCCGGACCGCGGGCCGGCAGCGAGCGTGCGGCGTTCATCGGCGAGGTACTCGCGCCCTCAACACCTCGAAGAAGTTTTCGACCGCGACGAGCTGATCCGGGCGGTCGGACTCCGTCGCACGGATCATCAGGAAACGTCCGTCGGGCGCGACGGCATACTGCGGATGCGTCGCACTCACACTGTATCGAGTGAGCGGGAACAACATCCGGCGGGCACCAGGCACGAAGGTTCGTCCCGGCATGACGTCCATGACCATCTGGGCATTCGTGGTGCCTGCGACACGGTAAAACAACTCCTTACCGGAGTGCGCCCAGACTGGCTCCTGACCGCCTTGCGAGGATATTTGCCATCGCCCGTCGCCCGTATTCGGGAACGGGCGCACATACACTTCGCGTGTGCCGGATTCGTTTGACACATACGCGAGCCAGCGGCCGTCGGGCGACAACGCGGGTGATGTCTCAGCGGCCGCCGTCGCGACCAGTACGATCGACGAGTCCGTCCCGATCCTTCGCGCGTACAGGTCCCGTTCCCCAGGGATGGAACCGGTCCGGTATATCACCCAGGCGCCATCTCGCGAGAAGGCGATTTCCTCGACGGGCCTCTTTTCGTCCAGCAATAGCGTTTCGGGTTGGCTCCCATCGGCGACCCGCTGAAAGAGATCGCGATCGGTTCTCTGATCGGACACAAAGGCCACGAACCGGCCATCGTGCCCCCACGCTGGCTTGACGTTTTCCTGTCCGTTCAGAGTCAGCCTGGACAGAAGCCCTTCCAGGTCCCTGACCCAGATCTGCGACGTCGATTCCGTGATGCTCACCGCCAGCCGCTTTCCATCGGGTGAGAGCGCCGGGTCAGAGATGAGACCAAACCAGTCGGGAGCCACCGGGGTCGCCGCACCATCGCGTCCGACCCACACCGGTTGCTGCGATCCGGAGGAGCCGACCTTTCCCGCCGCATACCACAGCGTCCCGTTGGCGGAAAGCGTCAGATCGGAAGCGCCCCCACCGACGCGCACTCCCACCCCTTCGGTCAGTGCGACGGGTTCTCCGGTGAGTTGCATCCGGCTTTCGTCGAAGGGCACACCCATGAGTGTGCCCTCCGCGGTGACGTACAGCAGGTGGCCGGACCTGGCGTAACGGGCGAAGATGCCGGGAACGAGCGCATGGTGGGTCCCGCTAGCCAGGTCGAGCACCGCGATTTCGTCGGTCGCGCTGCCCATGGCTCCGGGACCGCCTCGGCTCACCGTCATGATGACGCCTCGACCATTCGGAAGGGCGTCGGGCCATGAGTGCTGTTGTTCCCCTCTCGTCGAATCCAACTGGCCCACGGACTCCGCTCGTCCGCCATTCTCCGGGACGCGCATCAGCGGTCCGATGCCGATCCGGTCGTAGTAAATGAAGCCATCCGATCCCCACGCGAGCCCCGGAATTCCGACTACAGAATCGGTGACACTGATCGGAGGGCCGCCGGCCAGGGAGACGACCTTGATGGTGCCACCGCCCATGCGGTCCATGAAAGCGACGTGCTTCCCATCCGGCGAAATCGCCGGATTGATGGCGCCGTCAGTTCCCGGGAGTGCCACGGCATCGAGCTGGTCACGCAATCGGAGCAACAGGCGCGAGCTTCGCTCGTTGTCGCCCACGTAGACGAGCTTCGACCCATCCGGTGAAACCGCCAGTCGTGACCATGGGCTCCCGGACAAACCTTGACCTTCCGCCAGTTGGAGGCGATACCGGGTCACGGGCTCCGCGGGGACGGGACGCGTGATGGCCCACGTGAGCGCCATCATCAGCAGGGCCGCCGCGACGAGCGCGGGTACCGCCGCTTTCTGTCGCCAGCCGTCAGGCACCGTCATGGTATGTCCGGCCACGACGCCGGTGCCCCGGAACGATGCATCACCCAGCGCTGCCGCAAACCCGGCCGCGCTGTCAAAGCGGTCTGCCGGCAGTTTCTCGAGTGCCCTGGCGACCGCCGCCGACACGTTAGGCGGCACCGCCTTGCGGAGCGCCGTCACCGGTGGCGGCGCCTCCGTGAGGATCTTCATGATGACCTGCTGCGCCGAGCCCCCACTGTGCGGGGGCTGGCCGGCCAGCATCTCATACAGCACGCTCGCCAGCGAATAGACGTCGGAACGCGCCGAGATCTCCTTCTCGGCCGTGGCCTGCTCTGGCGACATGTAGTGCGGCGTCCCTAACGAAAGACCGGTCTCGGTCATCCGGCCGCCGGCCGCCGCGCTTACCGCCAGCGCGATCCCGAAATCCATCACCATCGCCCTGCCGTCGTGGAGCAGGATGTTTTCCGGCTTGATGTCCCGGTGGATAACGCCGTTCCGGTGCGCATAGTCGAGGGCATCGGCCACTTCGCGCGCGATCCGCACCGCTTCCTCGACGCCGAATTGTGTCTCGCGGTTCAGCTTCTCCCGGATCGTCTCACCTTTAATGAAGGGCATGACGTAGTACAGAAAGCCGTCGGCGGTACCGGAGTCGAAAAGGGGCAGGATGTGCGGATGACTCAACGACGCCGTGGTCTTGATCTCTACCACGAACCGGTCGGCGCCTAACACCGCGGCCAGCTCAGGCTTCAGGACCTTGATCGCCACCTTGCGATCGTGGCGGACGTCGTGCGCGAGATAGACGGTCGCCATCCCGCCCGCACCGAGTTCCCGCTCGATGCGGTAGCGATCAGATAGCGCCGACGAAAGACGATCGCTGATCACTGCCGCTCCGTGAGCCGCTTCAACTCGGCGAACCAGTTGACCGCGATGACATATCGCGAAGTCGGAGCGCCGGCTTGCCCCGCGTCAGGTGCCTCCCGGATCGATGTCACGAAGCGCTTGCCATCCGGGTGAAGGTCCCAGTTGCGGGTCGTCTGCGAGATCGGCAGTGCGAGCACGAACTCGGCGGCGCGCACAACGACGGTCGGCGAGAGGTCGACCCGAGCCCGATAGAGCGAATCCATCGCCGCCGATGTGGTCTTCCAGAAATAAACATATCCATCGCGCGACCAGCGCGGAGCCGCGCCGAGTATGGGAGCAACCTGCCATTTCCCTTTTGTGGCCGGATAGTCGGCAATCCAGATGCTCACCTCTCCCTGGTTCGACGACGTGTACACCGCATACCTGCCGTCCGGCGACAGTGAGATATCCCGCTCATACGTTGGCCATTCGAAAAACGGTGTGGGTGCGGCGCTGTCCTTTACGCTGAAGAGCTTGAACAACCCTCCTTGCACGGCCGAACTGAACAGAATCGTTCCATCCTTCAGCCAGGCGTGGGGAGATTGCCACCCAGGCATCGTCAGGACGCGCCGCTCGGCGCTGCTGTTATCGGCCGGCTTGATGAACAGATCGCGGCGGTCATCGCCAACACTTTCACTCCTGGTGAACAGGATGTCGCGTCCGTCAGGTGACCAGATGGGATCGAGGTTATCGCCATCGAACGTGAGGCGAGTATCTGTACCGGACGCGATGTCGAACACGTGGATGTCGCGTGCCCGACCGCCACGCATGCTCTGGGCGAAGGTGATGCGATCGCCTGCCGGAGAGAAGCGCGGCATGGAGCGTGTCGAGCCGGGCAACTCGATACGGCGGACGTCGCCGGCAAAAGCGACGATGGCGAGCGCATTCGGCAGACTCGCATCACCGGTGAACGCGCTCACGCCATCATGGTAGACCAGAGTGCCATGCTGTGAAACCGAATAGCCGCGTTGCCCCGTTCCCGCCGCAACGCGATCCAGGAGCTTCACCGCTGTCCCCGAGACCCGGTGGCGTTCGAGATCAAAGGGGATCGCAAAGAGGCCACCCTCCTCTGCCACATACAGCAGGTGTCCAGTCTCCACATACGTCGGATGAACCGCATTTGGCACGAGCAGCGTCGCGGAATCCGTCGCGAAATCGAGCAGCAGGACGCCTGTTGCACTCCGGCTGTACAATACGCCCGATCCATCGGGCAGCAGGAAAGAGTGGCGCTGCGCTCCTATCGTCTTTGGCAGGTACTCCGGCGTTCCTCCCGCAGCCGAGACCCGGAACAGTCCCTGCGGCCCGCCCGAATACACGATCTGGTCGGGTGTGCCCCAATGAACGTACGAGCCGATATTGGTACCGAGATTGGCGAGGACCGTCGCGCCGGCACCGCTCAGGTCCAACCTGACCAGGGCGTTCCCGAGGCGTCGGAATGTGAGCGACCGGCTGTCGGGCGAAAATGACGGCGTCGCCGCGTTGATACCGTCCGTTCCGGGAACCTTTCGAAACTCGGGATCGCCATCCAGCCGGCGCAGGTAGATCGCCGGCGCGTCGTTGCCGGCGATACCAACGAATGCGAGCAGTGACCCATCCGGCGAAATGATGATGTCGCTGCTCGGCGTTGGAATCCCCGCGCCGGGATTAATGTCGAAGCGTGTAACCGGTACTGTCGGCTCGGGGCGTAGCCATCCCCACGCTGCCATGACGAGGAGCAGGATGGCGGCAATCGCCAGAGGAACCGCCGCGCGCAGCTTCCATCGCTCGCCGGTCGCCGCCACGGTGCCGCGAGCCATCGACGGCCCCGTAAATGCCGGGTTCTTCAACGCCTCGGCGAAGGGCTGGGCGCCCTGGAACCGGTCGGCCGGCAGTTTCTCGAGTGCCCGCGCGATCGCCGCCCCAACGTTAGGCGGGACCGACTTGCGGAGCGCCGTCACGTGTTGCGGCGCCTCGGCGATGATCTTCATGATGATCTGCTGCGCGCTCCCGCCGAGGTGGGGCGGCTGGCCGGCGAGCATTTCATACAGCACCGATGCGAGCGAATACACGTCGGAGCGCCCGCTGATCTCCTTGTCGGCGGTCGCCTGCTCCGGGCTCATGTAGTGCGGTGTTCCTAACGAGAGCCCGGTCTCGGTCATCCGCCCGCCCGCCGCCGCGGAAACCGCCAGCGCGATCCCGAAGTCGGCCACCATCGGCCGGCCGTTCTGGATCAGGATGTTCTCCGGCTTGATGTCGCGATGGATGATGCCCTGCGAGTGAGCGTAGTGAAGTGCGTCGGCCACGTCGATCGCGATCCGCACGGCCTCGTCCACCCCGAGCTGCGTCTCGCGATTGAGCTTGTCCCGTAACGTCTCCCCTTCAATGAAGGGCATGACGTAAAACAGGAATCCGTCCGCCGTCCCCGAATCGAAGAGTGGCAGGATGTGCGGA
Source organism: uncultured Gemmatimonadota bacterium (assembly GCA_946887155.1). The sequence continues at coordinate 5,048 of CAMPKM010000074.1, read as the reverse complement.
TGCTGCAGGCTCGCCGTCGTCTTGATCTCCACCACAAACCTGTCGGCACCTAACACAGCAGCCAGCTCCGGCTTCAGTACCTTGAGCGCAACCTTTCTGTCGTGCTTCAAATCCTGCGCGAGGTAGACCGTTGCCATGCCGCCCTGGCCAAGTTCCCGCTCGAGGCGGTATCGGTCGGCCAGTGCGGTGGACAACCGCTCCGAAGCGGTCCTCACTTCTTCGTACTCCTGCTCCATTCACGCCGGGCCTCATTGGCCCAGTCAACCGCGATCACCGCCCCGCCTGACCGCTGCGTCGGCGCCAGCATCACGAATTCCCTGCCATCGGGCGACATATCGAATGCGCCCAGTGTCGGCAGGCCACGAACGACACCGCGACGAGCGACGGAGAGACGCGGCGTCGTGTTCAGCTCGATCATGCTCATCCCCGCCGCCGACCGATAGTACAGCGTGCGACTGTCGGGTCCCCACACCGGCGGGGAATCGAGGCTGACCGTCGTGGAGACCATCATCATCGACGAGTCACGCAGTGACCGTACCCACACTTCGTAGGTTGAGCGATCGACAAAGCAGATCCACTGACCATCGGGCGAGATGCGTACGTATTCGGGTCGCAGCTTGACGGTGGCCGTGATGAGCGTATCGACCCGTGCGTCATCGCCTAACGACACACGGAGCAGTGCCCCCTGGACCGTCGAGTTCCGATAGCTGGTTCGCACGACCAGCGTACGGCCGTCGGCCGCGACGTCCGCCGCGTACGGCGTGTCGTCGAGGGTGAGAAGTCGCGAAGAGGGGGAGCCGCCGTCCAGGCGGTGCGAGTGCACTTCAAATCCTCCACCAATCGCCTTGACGTAGAGCAGTCGTTGACCATCGGGGAACCACGAGGGCTGACCAGCTTCGTTGTTCGAAGTCACCCGAGTGGCTTCACCGTTGGTGAGATCGATCGTCCACACGTCCGCCGTGGTCACACGAAAATTGCGTGACACCCCGCCATCCACCGCCATGGCAACCGCCACCCTCCTGCCATCTCTCGAAAAACGCGGTGACCCGACAAACGGGCTGGAAGCATGCACGGTACGGCTGCGGCCGGTCATGTCGACCAGTTCCAGACGCGAAACGGCCGCTGCGCCGCCCGGCCGGTACACAAGCACTCCCGAACGCGACAACGCCACCGCGGTGCCGGGTGCACCATGTGCCACGCGCGTGGTCAGGCGGATCGGCTCACCGCGGACGCTCATTGATCGCGTGTCGACCGCGACGGCCATGAGCGTTCCGTCGCTCTGCGCGTAGACCAGACGGTCGTCGATCATCGCCAGCGCGCCATGTCCGGTGAGGCCGGTCCGCACGCGTTTGCCGTCGGTCAACCGGTACATGACGATGGTAGTTTCCTCGCCTGACGCGGTGGAGCTGCCGTAGACCACAACGTCGGTGCCGGGCAGAACGAGTGGGCGCCGCTGCCGAATCTCTTTCGCCGCCGTGTCCTTCGGGATCGCCAGTTCCGCCCGACCGCCGGCGGCATTCACGCGCTGCATTCCGTCAGCGTTGCCGATCTGCTCGATGAGAATGAGGGTGTCCGCGCTCCAGGCGAGTCCGGCAGTCAGCCCTTCGATGGCGGTAACGGTGGCAACGTCACCGCCGCTTGCTGGAACCTTCTTGACCACGCGCAGGTCGGTGATAAATGCGATCCACTTTCCGTCTCCAGAGAATGCGGCATTCGCGCCGTTCTCCGTTCCGGCCAGTGGGCGCGCTGTAGGTGAATCCAGCGTTCGAATCCAGAGCTGCATCGTGGTCGTGTCGGTCGCGGCACGAAAGACGACGCTCCGTCCGTCTGGCGACACGGCATAGGGGTTCGTGAACGACCCATCGATGCGGAGCGACGCGTCATCGGACAGCCCGAATCGGATTGGCGCGCGATCCGGAACCGCAGCGACGGAGTCGCGCATCGTGCTCGCCGCGAGCGCCGTTCCGAGGATAACGACCAACGTGCCCGTCGCGATCGTCGCGCGTTTCCACATACGAGACGTGTCGCCAGCGGTCGCGGCAACCGTGCCGGCCGGCTGAAAGGCGAACGCGGGGTTCGCCAGGGCATCAGCGAACGACCGGGCGCTGTTGAAGCGGTCGGCCGGCACTTTTTCGAGCGCCTGTGCCAGCGCCGCCGCCACGTTAGGCGGCACCGACTTCCGGTATCGCGTCACCGTATCCACCGGCTCGGCGATGATCTTCATGATGATCTGCTGCGCCGAGCCGCCGAGGTGGGGCGGCTGGCCGGCGAGCATCTCATAGAGGACCGAGGCGAGGCTGTAGACGTCGCTCCGGCCGCTGATCTCCTTGTCCGCCGTGGCCTGCTCGGGCGACATGTAGTGCGGCGTCCCTAACGAGAGGCCGGTCTCGGTCATCCGGCCGCCGGCGGCTGCGCTGACCGCCAGCGCGATCCCGAAGTCGGCCACCATTGGCCGGCCGTTCTGGATCAGGATGTTTTCGGGCTTGATGTCGCGATGGATGACGCCCTTGCCGTGCGCGTAGTCGAGCGCGTCGGCCACCTCGCGCGCGATTCGCACCGCTTCGTCCACGCCGAGCTGCGTCTCGCGATTGAGCTTGTCCCGTAGCGTTTCCCCTTCAATGAAGGGCATGACGTAGTAGAGGAACCCGTCCGCCGTCCCGGAATCGAAGAGCGGCAGGATGTGCGGATGCTGCAGGCTCGCCGTCGTCGTGATTTCCTGCACGAAACGCTCGGCGCCTAACACGGCCGCCAGTTCCGGCTTGAGCACCTTGAGCGCGACCTTCCGCTTGTGCTTCACGTCTTCGGCGAGATAAACCGTCGCCATACCGCCCTGCCCCAGCTCGCGCTCGATCCGATAGCGATCGGCGAGTGCCGCCAAGAGGCGGTCGATCGCCACGCTCATCGCGCGCCCTTCATGCGTTCCTTCACATCCGCGAGCCAGTGCTGAACGAGCACCGTGCGGGAAACATCTTCACCGTCGAGACTGGCCCTTCGCAGGAAGAGGAACCGTCGATCGTCGGGGCTCACGTCGAAGTGCACGCTCATCGGGTCGCCCCGAACTCCTTCGGGCCGAAAGAGCAGACGCCGTTCACCGAAGGTCGGAATCGCGCCGATCGTCACCGGCACAGCGACGAGTCCGCCGGCGAGGTCCCGGAAGAAGACTTCCTTGCCACTTCGCGCCCACCGCGGTGAACGACCGCCGGCGACTGACACCTGCCACTTGTCCGCCTTCACGTCTGGAAACGGAACCACATAGACCTCGAACGTCCCCGACTCATCTGACGCATACGCGAGCCAGCGCTCGTCAGGCGAAAGGCTCATCGCAACTTCTTCGTTCTGGTCGCTCGCCAGGGCCGGCACGAGTGTATCCGGTGAGGGAGCGCCACCACGCCAGAAATAGATATCTCGCGTCGCCGGTGGCCCGAACCGGATGATCATGCTCGCCGAATCGCGCAGCAGCGCGATGGACGCGATGTTCCGGGCGGTTCGCACCACGGTGCGACCCGAGTCCGGCCCGTCCACGAGCCGTTCCATGATGTCGCCCGTTCTGGATACCTCCATTTGATTGATGTACCGGAGCGCCTTGCCGTCGCGCGTCCACACAGGACCCGTGGCATCTCCGGTGAACGTGAGCCGCCTGATGCCACCTGCAGGGCCGAGGTCCTTGAGCCAGACATCGGACGATTGCCCATCCTCGATCGCGACCGCTACCCGTTTGCCATCGGGCGAGAGCGTTGCAAAGCCACTCGGCGCAAACGTCCAGGATGAATCGACCGGGGTGCTGTGGCCATCTCGACTGAACCATGCCAGCTGCATCGGCGGTGCCTCGGCGGCCGGTGCGTAGATCAGTGTCCCGTTGTCCGACACCGCCATGTAGATGCCTTCACCTCCGGCGAAGCGGACATCATCCATCACCTGGGTTGCCGGAGTCGCGAACGACAGGCTGCGTTCATCGTATGGCGCGGCGAAGACACGACCAGTCTGTGTCTCCGCGTAAACGGCAATGGTGCCGGACACGAGCCACACCCGCATCGCTCGCTCGGCCAGCCGGTGTCGTTCCCCCGAAGCGAGGTTTACTGCCCAGAGTTCCGCCACGCTGCAGTTCGATGAACAGGTCACAATGAGCGCGCTTTTGCTGCCTGGCACCGCGGCGATGTCGAACACGTCGTGGGGAAGTGAGTCCCGCGGGATCACGACTCGTTTTGTACCTTCCGGGCCAACAGCGCTCAGGTCGAAGCGCTGCCCCGTGAACAGCACTGTTCCGTCATCGAGCCACGCCGTTGACGCATTCCCGGATGCTGCGCCGTCGACGATCGTCGTGATATCGCGGCCATCACGACGCACTTTGCGCAATCGGCCACCCGCGAGGAACGCAATCCACTCGCCATCGGGAGAGAATGTCCCCGCGACGGCACCCTCGGTGCCTTCCAATCGCACGGGTGTGGTTCGATCGAGCGTTTTGACCCAGAGCGCCCTCGCGCTCGTGAATGCGAGGTCGCTGCCATTCGCGGACAACGCGAGGTGTCGCCACGATCCCGCCCCTGCCGATGGCGGGAACAGCGACAACTCATAGCGCACGGAGGACGGCGGCGGCGGCGCCGGTGGACGCAACCAGGCCCATACGGCGGCTGCACTCGCGACCATCGCAATCGCTGTCATTGCCAGAAACGCGAACCGCGAGCCTCCTGCCGCCCCCGCCATCGCCGCGGCGCCGGCCGCGAGGTGTCCATCGGTCCTGAATGCCGGATTACCGAGTGCTTCAGCGAACGCCTTCGCGCTCTCGAACCGGTCCGCCGGGAGCTTCTCGAGGGCCTTGGTGAGGGCCGCCGCCACGTTAGGCGGTACCGCCTTGCGATAGCGGGTCACCGTGTCCACCGGTTCCGCGATGATCTTCATGATGATCTGCTGCGCCGAGCCGCCGAGGTGCGGCGGTTGGCCGGCGAGCATCTCGTAGAGCACCGACGCGAGTGAATAGATGTCGCTGCGACCCGAAATCTCCTTGTCCGCCGTGGCCTGCTCGGGCGACATGTAGTGCGGCGTCCCTAACG
>CAMPKM010000073.1 GCA_946887155.1 uncultured Gemmatimonadota bacterium | reverse complement strand
GTTCATGATCTGCCGGGGACCGAACACGAGACTCTGCTTCGGGAAGCGGTACACCAGCAGCTTGCCGTACTGGTCGCCGTCGTTCCGCGCCACCATCCAGGCCGCGAGATTGTCCTTCTGCCTCGGCGTGAACGGGATCATGAAGATGTATTCCGCGTTCGGCTCGTCAGGCAGGCGCATGACGATGTGACGCATGAACGGATTGCGGTCACGTGCCTGGTCGACGATCGGGATCTGCCACTGGTCTTCCCGGTGATAGAAGAGCTCCGGCTCCGTCATGTGGTACGTCGTATAGAGCGACGCCTGCGCGCGGTACAGGTCTTCCGGATAGCGGAGGTGGCGGCGCAGGTCCTCCGGCATTTCCGACAGCGGCTGCATGATGCCCGGGAAGATGCGGGCGTGCGTGCGGATCAGCGGATCGTTTGGCTCGGAGATGTACGCCTTCACCGTCCCGTTGTACGCATCGACCGTGATCTTCAGGCTGTTGCGCATGTACGTCGTGCCGTCGCTCAACCGCGCAGCGTACGGATATCGCGACGTCGCCGTGTAGGCATCGATGATCCAGATCAGCTCCCCGGCATCGTTCAGCACGAGATACGGGTCGCCGTCCATGCGCGCGAATGGCAACGCCCGACTCGCCCGCTCCTCGACGTTGCGGCGATACAGGATGCGGCTCGACGAAGAGATGTCGCCCGACAGCAGCATCTTGAGGGAGCGGAAATGCCACGCCAGCGTCGCGCGCCGCCAGAACGTGAGCGGTACGCCGCCAGACCCCTCGTACGCCGCGGTGATGTTCTGCTCTCCCGACGGATGGTCGAACTCCGGCAACCTCGTGCCGACGATCGCGTACTGGTTGGTCAACTCGCCGTAGTAGATCTGCGGACGCTTGACCGTGAGGTTCACCGTCGACGCCGGCGGCAGGTCCTTGATGTACAGCTCCGGCAGGCCCTCGACCGTGAACTCGTTCACTGGCGCGAGCGTGATACCCATGCCGTGCGTGAACGTCAGGTGATCGTTGATGAACGATCGCGTGGGCAGCGCGCCGGTGTTGAGTTCACGCGCCGACAGCAGCACCTGGCGATAGCGGCCGTCGACCACATACCGATCGTCATCGACGGAAACGAAATCGTAGTACGTCCTGATCTCCTGGAGCTGGCCGAACGTCTGCAGCAGTGGCTCACGATCCCAGAGCCGCACGTTCTCGATCGTCGGCCCGTTGACCCGGATGTCGGCCAGTGTCAGCCCGACGTCACCCGGCAGGTCGCGTGTTACCACGCTGTCGATGCCCCAGGCCACGCGTGTCGCCGAGATGTGGTTCTCGATGAACGGGCGTTCGCGGCCCAACTCGGTCGGCGCAACCACCAGTCGCTGGACCATGGACGGGTAGCCGGTACGTCCGATGAACCCGACCACGAAGTACGCCACGAGGGCAATCGGCACCGCCCGCAATACCCGGCGACGGGCGATCCCCCACCCGATGAACGCCGCGCCTAACAAGGCGGTGATCGCCGCCGCGTGCAGCCCGGGACGCCGCGCGTGCAGGTCCGCGTAGCTCGCGCCCGTGAATGGCCCGGTGGTCGAATACACCAGCTCGGGAATCTGCACGACCCAGATACGCGCGGCGGCCAGGACGAGGAACACCGCGATGAGCACACCGAGATGCGCGCCCGCGCGCGGTGAGACATACAGCCGCGGATTCGGCGGCCGGATGTCCCCGCGAACGAGGTAGACGAATCCCGCGAGCAGGATCGCCAGCACCGTCAGCGTGGTGAAGAGTCCGAGTACCATCGTCCACGCTGGAACCGCGAACGTGTAGAAGCCGACATCACGGCCGAACACCGGGTCGGTCACGCCGAACGGCTGGCCATTGAAGAATTGCAGTGCGGTCATCCACGCGGCGCTTCCGGAAATCCCGGCCAGCAGCGCAAACACCGCGGCCGCGGGAGTCGTCAGGCGGGGAAGGCGATCGATCAGGTCAGCGACCGCTTCGGGGATCTGCCCGGTGAACACATTCGACGCGACCGCGCCCCGCCGGGCCACGCGCACGTTCGCGATGAGGACCGCGTACGAGAGCAGCGCAACGACCACGAACAGCACCGCCTTCGTCACCAACTCGGTGGTGAACACGCGCTGAAACCCGATCTCGCGGAACCAGAAGAGATCCGCCGCGAATCGCATCATGGCGGGGAACACGATGAGCACCAGGAGCAGGATGCCCACGAGCGCCCGGAAGGCGTTACGACCGCCTGGACCACCAGGGCCCGGCACGAGCCGGAGGTACGGCGACGATTCCATGTGGGTCGTCCTCGGGAAGGGAGCTGGCCCAACGTGCGCGCGAATCGCGCTGCTTGAGAGAATCTGCGTCTCGACGCGTACAGGGGTCAATCGACACTTGGCGCGCGATGCGTCTTGCGCCTTCTTTGTCCTCGTGTTGCCGCCCTTGTGCCCGCTGCCCAGATTCGCGCTGCTCGCGACCTTCGGCGCCATCGCGGTCGCCGCGTCCAGCGCATCCGCGCAGGTGGGCGTTCGCCCGCGCGTTCGTGCTGTCGTGTTGCAGCGCGACGCGGTATTCGACTCGACCGAAGCGCGCTTCTGGGCGTATCGGCTCGCGAACACGTTGCACGTCGAGACCCGGCCGAACGTCATCCGTCGTGAACTGCTGCTCAACGTCGGCGACTCGTACGACAGCGCGCTCGTCGCGGAATCGGAGCGGAACCTGAGGGCGCTTGGCATTTTCCGCGACGCGCGCATCATCACGGAGATGACCGATTCCGGCGTCGTGCTGCATGTCCGCACCGCGGATGCCTGGACGACCACGTTCGGTGTTGGCGCGGCAACCGGTGGTGGCCAGTCGGTCATCGACCTCTCGTTGCAGGAAGGCAACCTGCTCGGCACCCGGACGGCCGCTATCGTCGGTTACCGGAACGACGTCGATCGCAGCTCCATCACGTTCGGGTTCGACACGCCCCGCGTGATCGAAGATCGGATCGGTGTTGGCGGTTCGCTCGTCGAGCGCTCCGATGGTCGTTCGGGGAGCGCATCGCTCCGGCTGCCGTTCCTCAGCCTGTCGTCGCGCGAAGGCGGCACGCTGGTGGCTTCGGCATTCCAGGGACGCGTCCTCCAGTTTCGCGGCAGCGGCGTCGTGGATTCACTCTGGCGCGAGTCGGCGGTGGTGCGCGGCGATGCCGCGGTGGCGTTGGTCGCCAGCCCGCGCGGTTACGTCCGCGTTGGCGTGCTTGGCCAGTGGATGCGCGACGACATGATCGCGCTCGTCAACAGGGAGAACATCCCAACGACGCGCACCGGAGCCGCCGGTCCGTACATCGCCATTCGAAAGCCGCGCTTCATCAGGGTGTGGAACGTCGAACGCATCGGCCGCGTGGAGGACATCGACATCGGATCATTCGCAACGATCTCGCTGTTGGCGGCGCCGGCGGCGTGGGGCTATGCCCGCAACGGTATCGGCGGCTCGGCCACGGCCGGCATCGGCATTCCGTTTCCGGGAGGTTTCATTCGTGTCGCTGCCCGAGCCTCGGGTCTCGAAACGAGCGAAGGCACCGACTCGGCCACGGTCGAGGGGATGATGAGTTTCGTCGGCCAGCGCGGGGAGAAGCACCTGTTCGTCATGCACGGATCGGCCGGTCGCCAGCATAACGCCATTCCCGGCCGCGAGTTCGACCTCGGCCTGGGCAACGGGTTACGCGCATTCCCGGCGCACGCGTTCACCGGTGACCGTTACTTCATCACGAATGCCGAGTACCGCTACCTCGTGCTGCCGCGACTGTTCGGGCTCGTCGCGGTTGGTGTGGCAGCGTATGCGGGTCACGCCGGTGCCTGGTTCAGTGGCGGGACGGAACGTACGGGCACGGAAATCGGCGCCGGCCTGCGCCTCGCGTCCATCCGCGAAGCCGGCGGGATCTGGCGGCTGGATCTGTCCCGGCGCCTCGGTCGCGACGGATTTTCCGCCGGCTGGGTGACGTCGTTAGGCCGAGGCTTCGTGTTCGGCGGGATCTGAGCCATGCTGACGCCTGCGTTGGCCGCGATGCTGGTGTATCTCGCGGTGCAGCTTGGCGTCGGCGTGTGGATCTCGCGCCGAATCCGGAACGAATCGGACTACCTGCTCGCCGGCCGTAACCTTGGCTACACGCTCGCGACGTTCTCCATTTTCGCAACGTGGTTCGGTTCGGAAACCATCATGGGGTCCGCCGGCAACGCATTCCGGGGCGGGATTTCGCTGGCGAACGCGGAGCCGTTCGGGTACGGGCTCTGCCTGATCCTGATGGGATTCCTGTTCGCCGGTCCGTTGTGGCGGCGCCGGCTGACGACACTGGCGGACCTGTTCCGTCAGCGATATTCGGTTCCGGTGGAACGGGTGGCGGCAGTCATCCTCATCCCCGGCTCGATTCTCTGGGCCGCGGCGCAGGTACGGGCATTCGGTTACATCCTGTCCACCGTCACTACGGGCGTGTCGGTCGAGATGGCGATCGGGATTGCCGCGGTGTTCACGATGCTCTACACGATGTTCGGCGGCCTGCTCGCCGACGCGGTGAACGACGTCATTCAGGGCACGGTGGTGATCGTCGGCCTCACGGTCGTCATGCTGGGCGTGCTCATCGTGATGCCCGCGCAGGAGGGCGGCCTGCTGAGCGGAGTGGGGCCGGTCAGCCTGCTCCCCCCGGGCGAGGCATTTTCCTGGGCGCTGCTCGAGGAGTGGGCCATTCCCATCTGTGGCTCGGTGGTGGCCACGGAACTGGTTGGCCGCATCATCGCCACGAGGACACCTAACGTGGCGCGACGTTCATCATGGATGGCGGGCGTCATGTACATTGCCGTCGGCATGATCCCGTTGCTGATCGGCGTACTCGGGCAGCGGATCGTGCCGTCGCTGGGCGAGGCCGAGCAGGTCATCCCGGCGGTTGCGCAGGCCCTGCTGCCAACGTTTTTCTTTGCGATCTTTGCCGGCGGGCTGGTCGCGGCCATCCTGTCGACGGTAGACAGTACCTTGCTCGTATCTTCGGGACTGATGTCACACAACCTGATCGTTCCCGTCTTTCGGGTCACCGATGAGCGCCGGAAGGTGTTGATCGCGCGCGCCGGCGTGCTGGCGTTCGGGACGATCGCGTATGTGCAGGCGATCCGCGCCGAGGGCGTCTTCGAGCTCGTTGAGGACGCGTCCGCATTCGGTAGCGCAGGCACGCTGATCACCGTCTGTTTCGGTCTCTTCACGAAGCTCGGCGGTCCACTGGCCGCGCTGTTCACCCTGGTGATGGGGGTAGCGTCGTATGTCGCTGCCACGGTGACTGGTGTAGCGTACCCTTATCTGTTGTCGCTGGCGGCCTCGCTGCTGACGTACGTGGTCGTGGCCGTGTTCGAGCGAACCGCGTTGAGGGTCCGCCATGGATAGTTCGCACGATTTCCTGGCCAACCTCGCGCTCGTCCTGTGCGTTGCCGCGCTGACGAGCCTCATCTTCCAGCGCCTGCGGCAGCCAGTCGTGTTCGGCTATCTCGTGGCCGGGATGATCATCGGCCCGCATATCCCGATCCCGCTCGTCGCCGACGAGCAGATGGTGCACGCGTTCTCCGAGCTCGGCGTCGTGCTGCTCATGTTTTCGATCGGGCTCGAGTTCAACCTGCGCAAGCTGATCGCCGTGGGCGGGCCGGCCAGCGTGGTGGCGATGGTGCAGGCCACGACGCTGATCGGGCTCGGTTACCTCATCGGGCGCATTGCCGGCTGGACGCCGATCGAGAGCCTGTTCACGGGCGCCGCCATCGCGATTTCCTCGACGACGATCATCGCGAAGGCGTTCGCGGAGCAGGGGGTTCGCGGTCGCGTGGCCGATATGGTGATCGGCATCCTCATCGTGGAGGACCTGATCGCCATCCTGTTGATCGCCATCCTGACGGCGGTTGGCGAAGGCGGCGGCCTGTCGCCGCGCGAAATTGTCACGACCACGCTTCGCCTGGTGATGTTCCTGGCCGGCCTGGTTGGGGTAGGCCTGCTCGTGGTACCGCGGCTGATACGGGCCGCGGTCCGTTCCGACCGCGCCGAAACGATCCTGGTGAGCAGCATGGGCGTCTGCTTCGCCGCCTCGCTGCTGGCCTTGTCGCTCGGCTATTCCGTCGCGTTAGGCGCATTCATTGCCGGCTCGCTGGTGGGAGAATCGGGCAAGGAAAAGGTGGTGGAGCACCTGGTCACTCCGGTTCGGGACCTGTTCGTCGCGGTATTTTTTGTGTCGGTCGGGATGCTGCTCGAGCCGGCGGTCGTGGTCGACTACTGGCACGTCGTGTTGCTGTTGGTCACGGTGGTGGTCGTGGCCAACGTGATCGCCGTTTCGGCGGGCGTTTTCATGATCGGCGAAGGGCTGCGGACGGCGGTACAAGCGGGCATGAGCCTGGCGCAGATCGGCGAGTTCTCGTTCATCATCGCGTCGGTAGGTATCGCGACGGGAGCGACGAGGGACTTTTTGTATCCAGTGATGGTGGCGGTGTGCGCGATCACGACGCTTTTCACACCGACACTCATCCGGACGGCGCCGCGCATGGCCGCCATCGTCGATGCCAGCCTTCCGCAACGGTTGCAGACGTTCGTCGCGCTCTACGGTTCGTGGTTCGAGCGACTGCGGTCCGCGCCACGCACCGGCAAGAGCCGGACGCGCCGTCTCATTCGTGTCCTCGTCATCGATGTAGTGCTGCTCGCCGTGCTCTTCATCGGTCTGTCGGTGGAGTTTCCCCTGCTCGTCGACTGGCTCGACCGGACGGCTGGACTGGCCGTGACGCCGGCGCGTGCCGTCGTATTTGTCGTCGCGGCAGCCCTGGCGGCGCCGCTGGTCGCAGCGCTGGTGCGATGGACGCACCTGCTGGGGATGGAGATCGCGGTCCAGGCGCTGCCCATGCCGGCGCCAAAAAAGGTCGACATGGCCCGCGCACCGCGACGGGCGCTCGAAGTCACGCTGCAGTTCGGGTTGTTGTTCTTCGTGGTGGCATTGCTCGTCACCGTCACGCAACCATTTGCGCCGCGGATTCCCGGCATCGCTGTCGTGATGGCTGCCGCCCTCGTGCTGTTTCTCGCGATCTGGCGCAGCGCAAAGAACCTGCAGGGTCACGCCGTGGCCGCAGGCGAAGTGATCGCGGCGGCGCTGTCCAAGCGCATGTCCGATGGCAAGCAGGAGAATGTCGACGCCGCCATGCAGAAGATGCACGAGATGCTTCCCGGTATCGGTGAGCCGGTGGCGATGACGATTGCGCGTGGCAGCGCGGCCGATGGCCTGACGCTGGCGGAGCTGGACATGCGTGGCGTGACCGGTGCCACAGTGCTCGCGCTGCTGAGGGGACAGGAACAGGTCGTGTCACCTCGAGGCGACTTGCGCATGCAGGCCGGGGACGTGATCGCGGTAGCCGGTACGCACGACGCCGTCGCCGGCGCGCGCATCATGGTGTCGCCGCCAGGAACAGCGAATCAGCGCTGAAATTTGCGAGGCATCGTTCTTTCATCCACAACTGGCAACCGCTCATGACCGCCCAATTCGAAGTCAAGGTGCTGGTGTTCGCCGCATCCCTGCGCACCAACTCGCTGAACGACCGGCTGGCGACTCTCGCCACGCGATCGGTCGAGTCGTTTGGTGGCGCGGTGGATCGCGCTTCCATGTCGGATTTCGACTGTCCCTCCTACGACGGCGACGAGGAGAGTGCGGGACACATGCCTGAGGGCGCGACTGCCCTCAGGGACCGGTTGGTGGCGAGCGACGGCTTCATCATCGTTTCACCGGAGTACAACGCGTCGATGCCTGGCGTCCTCAAGAATGTCATCGACTGGACTTCGCGGTTCCGCCCGCAGCCCTTCACGCGACGGTACGGGATGCTCATGTCGGCATCACCGTCGATGGCTGGCGGCAACCGCGGACTATGGTCGCTGCGCATTCCGCTCGAACATCTCGGCGCACGCGTCTATCCTGACATGTTTTCGCTGGCCCAGGCGCACCAGGCGTTCGACAGTGAAGGTCGCATCGCGACCGAGCCGTTACAGCAACGATTCGACGAGACGATTTCGTGCTGGATGCAGTCCGTCGAAGCCGCGAAGCACTATCCCATGATGAAGACGCAGTGGGTCGAGTTCCTCGGCGAGCGCCAGAGCGACGCGACGGATCGGGTGGAGGTCGTGGATGTGCGGGCTGCTTGATTCGATGACAACACCTCACGCGGATCTGACGAAAACTGGCTGATGGAATCGATAGCGATTCAGGGTGATTACCCCATCGCGCCTGATTCTCTGGATGCCATCGGCTCCATTCGCCGGTTCCCGCCCGATCCGCGCCAAGGTTTTGTTTGACGAAGCACGATCCCCGCTGCACCGTTTGGTAGAGGAGCTTGCCATGCGAATCACACTCCTGGCAGTCGCATTCGCGTTTTCCATTGCCCCGTCCGCATCCGTGCCCGCGCAGGGAACGTCGCGTCTGCGCTTTGGCGTGAGGTATCCGGCCGAACGCAGCAGCACCCCCATCGACGGACGACTGCTGCTCATGATTTCCGCCGACACCGCCGGGGAGCCACGCACGCAGGTGAGCGGCACGGTCAATACCGCACAAGTGTTCGGTGTAGACGTCGAAGGATGGAGGCCCGGCGAAATCCGCTACATCGATGCCTCGGCGTTCGGGTATCCGCTCCGCTCGCTGAGCCAGCTCGAGTCCGGACGGTACCGCGTCCAGGCGATGATCAATCGTTATGAAACGTTTCGCCGAAGCGATGGCCACACCGTCAAGTTGGCGCCTGACAAGTGGGAAGGGCAGCAGTTTGCGAGCAAGCCGGGGAATCTCTATTCGCGACCGCTGAACATGGTGATCAATAGCGGGTCGTCGCGCGGACCGACCATCACGCTCGACCAGGAGATTCCGCCCGTCGCTGATTTCCGGGAGAAGGAAACGAAGTACGTGAAGTACGTGCGCATCCGGAGCGAGCTGCTCTCGAGGTTCTGGGGTCGCGACATGTTCCTCGGCGCCTGGGTCCTGCTGCCGTGGGGATTCGACGAACATCCGGATGCGCGCTACCCGCTCGTGATCAATCACGGGCACTTTCCCTCGAGCCTCGGGACGTGGCGGGAGACGCCGCCCGACCCGGACCTCGCGCCCGACTACAGTGAGCGTTTCTCGCTCGCGGGCTACAATCGCATCCAGCAGCAGCTCGGCTACCAGTTCTACCAGGATTGGACCGGAAAAGGATTTCCGCGCATGCTGCTCGTGGAGATCCAGCATGCCACGCCGTTCTACGACGATTCGTACGCCGTGAACTCGGCGAACAATGGGCCGTACGGCGACGCGATCATGAAGGAACTGATTCCCGAGATCGAGAAGCAGTACCGCGGGATCGGTGCTGGGTGGGCGCGCTTCACGTACGGCGGTTCGACTGGCGGCTGGGAAGCGATGGCGGTGCAGATGTTCTATCCAGACGACTTCAACGGCGCCTGGGTCGCCTGTCCCGATCCGATCGACTTCCGCGCCTATACGGTCGTGAACATCTACCAGGACGAGAACGCGTACTACAATGAAGGTCCGTTCCTGCGGGTGCCGAGGCCGGGATTGCGCAACTACCTCGGCCACGTGCAGAACACGCTGGAACAGCAGAACCACCGCGAGCTGGCGTTAGGCACGAAGACCCGGTCCGGCGACCAGTGGGATGTATGGGAGTCGGTATATTCGCCGGTGGGGAGCGATGGTTACCCGAAGCCGATCTGGGACAAGCTTACGGGGAAGATCGACCAGTCGGTCGCGGCGCACTGGAAGGAGAACTACGACCTGTCGTACATCCTCGAGCGCGACTGGGCGAAACTGGCGCCGAAGCTGCGAGGAAAGATCCGGATCTATGTCGGCGACATGGACAATTACTACCTGAACAACGCGGTGTACCTGGCCGAGGAGCGGATCCGGAAGCTAAACCCTCCAGCGGATTTTGTCGTGGACTATGGCGACCGCGACGAACATTGCTGGAACGGCGACCACACGCGGAGCAACGCGTATTCGCGCCTTCGTTATGCGCAGATGACGTTCCCGTGGTTCGTGGAGCGGATGCTGGCGACCGCTCCGCCCGGCGGCGATCTCCGCAGCTGGAGGTACTAGAACCTGGCAGTATGCAGTGTGACAGGGGTCAACTTGAAAAGGCATTCTATCCTGCTTGTGGTCGCGATTGCGTGCGGGCAGCCTGGCACGACGCCCGTCGATCGCGGTGCCGACTGGCCGTACTACGGAGGAGACGCGGGCGGAACGAGATTCTCTCCGCTCACCCAGATCACCGCCGCCAACGTCGAATCACTGAAGGTTGCGTGGACGTACCGGACCCGTGACTCCGTCACCGCGACCTCGGAAGAGGCGTCGCTCGAAGTGACGCCGTTGGTGGTCGACG
>CAMPKM010000072.1 GCA_946887155.1 uncultured Gemmatimonadota bacterium | reverse complement strand
GCAACGATCACCGCGACGAGCGAAGGCAAGACCGGGACCGCCGATGTGACGGTGACGCCGGTGCCGGTTTCGAGGGTCGAGGTCACACCTTCGCAGTCGAGCATCATTGTCGGTCACGGCGTCCAGCTCACGGCGACCGCGAAGGACGTTGCCGGAAAGCCGCTGTCCGGACGGTCAGTCAACTGGAGGAGCGGAGCACCGGGGCTGGCCAGCGTTTCAGCGAGCGGCATGGTGACCGGGCTGCAACCCGGTACCGCGGTCATCATTGCCACGATTGATGGCATCGCCGGTTCGGCAACCGTAACGGTGAGTCCCGTTCCGGTTGCCTCGGTGACCGTAACACCGGCGTCTGTCGCTTTGACCATTGGGCAGAAGCAAACGCTGACGGCCACCTTGCGTGACGTGGCCGGGAACACATTGACCGGCCGCGGGCTCAGTTGGAGCACGAGCGACCCCGCTGTCGCGACGGTTGGGACAGACGGCGAGGTGATTGGCGTTGGGTCCGGCACCGCCACCATCACCGCGACGAGTGAAGGCCAGACCGGTACTGCTACTGTTACAGTCGGTCTCGTTCCCGTCGCATCAGTGGTCGTCGCGCCGCCGTCGGCAACCATCGATATCGGCGTAACCGTCCAGCTCAGCGCCACCACGCTCGATGCCGGTGGTAACGCACTCACAGGCCGCGCGGTGGCATGGACCAGCAGCGACGATGCCGTGGCGACGGTATCGAGCGGTGGTGTGGTGAGCGGGATCAGTGCGGGTACGGCAACCATCACCGCCACCAGCGAAGGTCAGACCGGGACGTCCACCATTACGGTCAACCCGGTTGCGCCGCCACCACCGGTGCCCGTTGCGTCGGTATCCGTGTCACCATCGACGGTCAGCCTGACGATAGGCGGAACGCAAACGATCAGCGCCACTCCGCTCGACGCGAACGGCACGCCGCTGGCCGGCCGGCAAGTCACATGGTCGAGCGCCAACACGAACATCGCAACGGTCACGGCGACTGGCGTGATCACCGCAACGGGTCTCGGCAACACGACCGTGACAGCCACGAGCGAAGGCCAAAGCGGAGTCGTGACGGTGAACGTGGCCGGCGCATCGGTGGCCAGCGTCACGATTGCACCGTCGCCGGCGTCGGTGAACGTGAAATGGACGATTGCACTGACGGCAACCGCGAAGGACGCCGGCGGGAACGTGATGTCCAGTGCATCGGTCACGTGGTCGACGAGCGATCCGTCCGTGGCGATGGTCTCCCCCAGCGGCGTGGTGACCGGCGTGGCGGTGGGAAGCGCCACGATCACGGCATCCGCCGGTCCGGGGAATGGAACGGCGACCGTCAACGTTTTACTGGCTCCGGTGGCTCGCGTTGTGGTCACGCCGTCGAATCCCACGATCCGCGCGCACCAGACAGTGCAGCTTGCCGCGACGTTATACGACGCGCGGAACAACGTGTTGACCGGTCGCGCGGTAACCTGGAGCAGCGCCGACCCCAACAAGGTCTCGGTCGACAACAACGGGGTCGCAACCGGCATGAAGAAGGGCACCGTGACCATCGCCGCGACCAGTGAGGGTGTATCCGGTTCCACCAACGTCAAGGTCCGCTGAGCAAGTCACCTGAACGGAGTGAACCATGAGCAAGTTGTTACGCGGGTTGGCGGCGGGCTACGGCGCGAAGAAGCTGGGCGGCGGATGTTTTACCACCATCCTCATCTTCGTCATATTGTGGTGGCTGCTCGGCAACTTCGACATCTTCCGCTGACGTCGTTCAGCGCGTCAGATGCTCGACGGCCTCCTCGACACGCGCGCCGAACACCTGCGAGAGCGACCGGCTGAAGGTCGCCGTCAGGTGATTGTCGTCGGTGAACATGACCAGTCCATTCTGCCTGACGTCGCAGCGCGGCGTATGGCAGAACTGGTCGTTCATGTCGACGAGGGCAACCTTGAGGCCCCGTGCCGCCTCGGTCTGGGCGGCGACGGCCGCCGGCACGAGCGCGTTGGCGCGCGCGTACTCACAGGAACGCGCGCCTAACAAGCGCGCTTCCCGGCGGCTGAGACATCCCGGGACGTCGAACCAGGTCCTCGGCGTCCCGCGAATGGCCACCACTGGAATGCCGGCCGTCGAAATGCGCTCATACGTTCGGCGAAGGCCGCGTTGCCACATCTCCGGCGTCACGTGCCACGGGGACTCCCCGTCGCGCGCGGGAAGGTAATGATCGAAGTTCGACAGCACCGCCGCTGCCGGACGCATCGCGATGATACGCTGCACCATGGCTTCGCGGTAGCGCGTGCACTCGTGATAGAATCGACGCAGCCGCGGCTGCATGAGCTCCGGCATGTCCGCCACTGGACACCCGCCCTTCACCATCAGCACGACTTTCAGCCCGTTTTCGCTGCCGTACTGGTCCAGCGCGCCTAACCAGTGTTCGGCGTGGGAATCGCCGAACAGGACGATCGTTCTCGACGACCTGGTGTCACCGAACTCGCACGGACCTCGCGCGTCTTCCACGGTGCTGGCCCAGCAGGTGTGCTGCTTGCGATCCACGCGGGCAAAGGCAAATGCCCGCTGGCTCGTGGACTCGACCCGGCGCTCGGCCACCACCATGGCGCCGTGCGCCAGGGCGGCAACCAGGACGCTGGCCGCGACCGTGCCCGGGAGCAGCCAGTGACCGGGAATGCGAGCGATCGCGGTCGAGCCGTCGCGAACCGGTCGCTCTATGAAGCGCCAGGTGAGCCAGGCGGGGCCCAGCGCGGCCAATGACCATCCGACCCGCCCGGCGACGCCGAGCCCCGGATTCACCACCGCCGCGACGCCGACGAGCGGCCAGTGCCAGAGGTACCAGGCATATGAGAGTCGGCCAAGCCACATCAGCGGCGAGATCGACAGCATCCGGCTGACGACACTGTTCGGCGACTGGTGTCCTCCCAGGAGCAGGAGGCAGGTGCCTAACGCCGGGACGATCGCGGCCAGCCCGGGATACCGCGTGGCGGCGTCGTACCCGATGGCGGATCCGGCGATCATCACCAATCCCACGCCCTGCAGCACCGACGAGGCGCTGGTCCGGGTATCGCGACGACCGTTGACGGCGAGTGCCAGCGCGCCGCCAAGCGCAAACTCCCAGATGCGCGTCGGCATGCCGAAAAAGGCCCAGGGCTGGGCGACACCCGTCATCCAGACCGAGAGGAGGAACGAGACCGTGCCGGCGACGGTGATCGCCACGAACAATTGCTTCTTCGACCGCGGGCCATGCGTCGAGGAAGCACCGACCCACCCAATGGCAAGGAAGAGGAGCGGCCAGACCAGGTAGAACTGCTCTTCGACCGCCAGCGACCAGGTGTGCAGTAGTGGATTGTCGCCGGTCGAGAAATAGTCGACAGCACCGCGGGCAAAGTTCATGTTGCCGGCGTGCAGCGCGACGGCGCGCGCATCGCTCGCAATCCAGCCGCGGTCGATCGGCGCATAGAGCAGGAACACGGCGGCCAGCGTCGCCAGCAGCACGAGCAGCATGGCCGGGAGCAGTCTCAGGGCGCGCCGGGTGTAGAACGCGTTGACGTCGACATCGCCTTGGTACTCCAGCTCGCGCGCGAGCATCGCCGTGATGAAGAAACCGGACAGGACGAAGAACACGTCCACACCCACGAACCCGCCGGCGAGCACGGTGACCCCGGCGTGAAACGCCACTACGAGCAGGATGGCGATTCCGCGAAGTCCTTCGATGTCGGGCCGGTATCCGGCGCCGGGCGGGGGTTGGGGCACGAAAGCTGTACGGGCTGGAAACCCTCCAAGTTACGCCATGATTGGGGTCAGACCCCAATTATCCCGGCGGACCGCCGCAGCCCCGGTATGCCTGGCCATTCAGGGTGACGGTCACCGTCGCGGGGTACGGCTGCCCGCTCATCACGTCCTGGCATGGCGCCGGCAAGATCACGATTCGGAGGTCGGTGCCTTCTGCCGTGGCGTGCCAGACCTGGGCGCCAGCCGAGTCCGTGGGTTGAGGAACCGGAGTCGTAGCCGTTCGCTGCGCGTAATCGTAGCTGAAGCGGATCTCCTTCCCCGAATCGATTTCGAGCAGCCAGCCTGGTTCCTGACCCACGGCGCGGAACCGGAATGGTGCTCGTGTTGCATTGTCGGCCGGCGGGCTTTCGGCCTTTGAACAGCCGAGGCTGCAGGCCATGGTGAGCACAACTGTAATGGGGTGTCTCACGTCGGGTACTCCATTGGCGTTAGGCTTGAAAAGGGTCAGACACCTTTCCTTGGGCGAAAAGGGGTCAGACGCCTTTTCCTTGCGGAGTCAGCCATTGTAGCGGCTGAGTCACTTCCGGTGCGCTCGGGTACAAATCGCCAGCCAATACCTGAACCGAGCACGTCATGAAAGACATATATCGTTCGCGTGGGCTCTGGATCACTCTGGTGCCGCTCATCATGGTTGTTGCGGTTGTCGCCGCCGCGCAATTGCCTACCGGGGGTGCGGCTGCGCCGCCGGAACCCGGCCTGGAGTCCCAGTGGGAGAGCATCGCCCAGGCGATACGGCGGATCCCGCTGGCGGCGGCGTTAGGCGCGATCCTGGCCTTTCGTCCCCGGCGCAGGGGGACACCGGCGCGCACCACGGCGGTGATCCAGACGCAGATCATCCTCGCCATCGTCGGCGCGGTGGTCATGCTCGTCGTCGGGTCCAGCGTGGCCCGCGCGTTCGGCATCGTGGGCGCCGCCAGCCTGGTGCGGTATCGAGCCAAGATCGACGATCCCAAGGATGCGGGCATCATGCTGTCGACGCTTGGCATCGGCCTGGCCTCTGGCGTTGGCCTGTACTTCCTGGCCATCTTCGCCACGTTCTTCATCGCCATTGTCGTCGGCCTGCTCGAATCATTCGAACCCGAGGGGTACAAGCTGTTCGACCTCAAGGTCAGGGCCCCGAATGCGACCGCCATCAGGCCCCGGGTGCAGCAGTTGCTGCGGCGGAACCATATCCGGTACGAGTTGCGCACCGCGGCCGACGAAGAACTCGTTTTCGAGGCGCAGGTCCCGGCCGGCAAGAAAGTCGATGGAGTGACGGAAGCGATTCACGCCATCGACGACGCCACGGTCGAGTGGGATGAAAAGAAGGAACTGAAGCCCAAATAACCCGACGACATCATGCGGCTCATCGTGCAGCCGGAAGACGGCGTGGTGCCGGTGGTCACCGGCATCCGCAGCGCCCGGAAGTCCATCGACATGCCGATCTTCCGCCTCGATCACATCGAGGTGGACAAGGCCATCAAGTCCGCGGTGAAACGCGGCGTCATCGTGCGCACCCTCATCGCGCACACCAACACCGGCGGCGAGAAGAGCCTCCGCCAGCTCGAGCAACGCCTGCTCGCCACCGGCGCCACCGTGTCACGCACGGCCGACGATCTCGTTCGCTACCACAACAAGTTCATGATCGTCGACGGCCGGACGCTGTACGTGATGGGATTCAACTACACGCATCTCGATATCGATCGCAGTCGCAGTTTCGGGATCGTCACCAGCAACCGGCGGCTGGTCGGCGAGGCCATCAAGCTGTTCGAGGCGGACTTCAACCGGCAGCCGTATTCGCCGGGACTGAAAAGCTTCCTGGTCAGCCCCGAGAACTCGCGCACCGGGCTGTCGGCGCTGCTGCGCGGCGCGAAGAAGCAGCTCCTGATCTATGACGTGCGCATCACCGACGACGCCATGATCCGGATCCTCAAGGAGCGCGCCAAAGCGGGCGTCGAGATCCGCATGTTAGGCAAGCTCCAGAAGAAGGACCTCGACGCGCAGATCGAGAAGTTTCCCGGAAAGCTGCACGCGCGCGTGATCATCCAGGACGGCCGGAAGGCGTTCATCGGAAGCCAGAGCCTGCGCCGGCTCGAACTGGACGAGCGTCGCGAAGTCGGCGTCGTCTTCACCGACCCGCCGGTGGTGAAGGAGCTGATCCAGACCTTCGAGTCTGACTGGTCGGAAACCGATGCCGGCAAAGCGGCAGCGGAGGAGGAGGAGAAGAACGCCAAAAAGAAGAAACGTCAGTAGAAAATTCCTGACTCCTTACGCCCGGTGCTTCGTCTCGGGCTCGAGCTTGAACAGCACCGCCAGGATCAGCCACGTGAGCAGTGCGCCGATTGACGCCAGTCCCCAGTGGCCCAACCCAACGGTCACGCCCACACCGGCCGTCAGCCAGATGCCGGCGGCGGTCGTCAGGCCGCTGATCTCCCGCTCGGCGCTCAGCTTGAGGATCGCACCGCCGCCGAGGAACCCGATACCGGTCGCCATCCCCTGGATCACCCGCGACAGTTCGTTAGGCGACATGCCAGCCTCGAGGCAGGCCAGGACGAAGAGGGCCGCGCCGACCGAAACCAGCATGTGGGTCCTGAGCCCCGCCGGCTTCCCCACCCGTTCCCGCTGGATCCCGACCACGGCGCCAAGCAACGCGGCCAGCACGAGCCGGACCACGATCCGGGCGAGCGCATCGGCGTCAGGGACGCCGTTCGCGAGTTCGTCGAGGAAGCTTTGCACGCAGGCAGGAAAGAGTTCTAACGGCCGGCATATGCCACGAGCTGCGCGATCATCCTGTCGGCGGCACTGGCGTAATCCGATTCGTACTTCTGCATCAACTGCGCCTTCGTGGGATGTTTCCCCTTCGCGTGCTGATCCCACTGCACGGTCAGCGTCGCATATGGAGGAATCAGCAGCCCGATCCCGTTGAAGAAGTTACACAGGTTGCCGGTGATGTGCTGCGAACCGTCGGAGTCCCCGGTGATCACGATGCCCCCGGCCTTGCCTTCGAGTCCCGATGGCTTTCCATCCATGACGTAGTCGTGCAGTTCGTCGAGCCGCTCGATGACACGTTGCATCAGCGACGATTGGTTCGACCACCAGATCGGCGTGGCGAATATGAGGATGTCCGCGGCCCTGATCCGGCTCAGGATCGCCGGCCATTCATCACCCGGACCCATGTCCGAGTACGTGCCGGGCAGAATGGAATGGTCGACCAGCTTTACCGTTTCACACGCGATGCCCGCCCGTTCCATTCGGCCGGCCAGAAACTCGCACAGCGTTTCGGTGTTCGATTGGCCGGTGCGCTTGAGCGTGGCCAGCAGGACAAGGGCGTTCATGATCGCATCCCCGGTGCGGATGCGATCATGTTACCCGGCACGACGTCGGGTGATCAGGCCCGCAGTGCGCGAATCGGGTCGACGCGCGTCGCGCGGATGGCCGGTACCATCGCCGCGACCGCACTCACGATCGCCCACGACGGTGCGCCCGTTATTTCGGCGGCTTGCCCAGGATCATGGCCTCGACCGAGTCGGCGCGAGGTTTCAGGGCGGCGAGGTTCTGTTTCGCGAAGGTCACGTTCGCGGGCGACGCGATGATGCTCGGGCCAGTCATGCCCTCCGCCGCCGCCAGCGCCATGCGCAACGCCGGGACACCAACCTGATACTCCTGTGTGGTCAGGTTGTGCGTGTTCAGGATCGCCATGGCCTTCGCGTCCTTTTCCATTTCGGCGCGCTGGTCGGCCGGCGACATCTGCATCAGCCTCAGGAATCGAGCCTGAAAATCGGGCTGGCCCATGATATGGACCGTCATTTCACGCGTCGCCGTGATCAAACTGTGCGACTTCGGAAGGGTCAGTTTGTAGGCCAGGATCTCCTGCTGGAGCTGATTGGGAATACCCTGCGCCAAAACGACTTGTCCCACGAATGACATCACGACTGCCAGGACGCCTGGGCGCATGGCTGCTCTCCCTCTGGTGTGCATTGGTGCACCGTATTGTGCCTGTCTTCAAACCATACTCGGCCGGAAATGTTTCCGCAGCCGGTTCAGGGCCGGGTCTGCCCTCGTTCTGTCCCCGTTCGGAGCTGCCAGGGGGCGGTACAACCAGGTCGAACACCCGGGCCGCAATGAAGCGCGGGATGTGATTGTCGACGGCGATGTGCTCGATGGCGACCTCGCGCGCCTCGGGGCTGCCTAACGCGGCGGCGAATTCCTCGCGCGACGCGGCCCGCTCGAGCCTGCGGAAGGCGGCGCCCCCGCGCCATGGGTTCCTCCCCGTGGTTCGGCTCGCTTGCATAACCGCGCACAATTACTAGAGATCGGAGTGCCGGTGGGCAGGCGTTGGTCCAAGCCGTGGAGAATTCATGCGCAGTATCGCCGTTGTGGAAGTGGATGCGCCGCGAGAAGGGGTCGCGGAGCGTTACATCGATCCACGCAACAACGAAAAGTGGATGACGGACCTGGATCGCCTTGACCTGCTCCACGGCGATCCCGGGATGCCGGGGTCGGCGTACCGCCTCATTTCCGACCAGCCGCACCTGAATTTTGTCGCGGAAGTCGTCGAGCGACGCCTCCCGGAAATGGTTCGTTTGCAACTCGACGCGCCGAGTCTTTCAGTCGACATCCACGTCACGTTTGCCGCGCTCCCCGGCGACCGGACGCGGCTTCGTTCCACGGAAGTGTTTCGCTTCAAGGGGCTCTTCGGCCGCGCGATGTCGCTGTTCGCACGGAAGTCGATCCACGCCGCGCACCTCCAGCAGATGAACGCGTTCAAGTCCTACGCCGAGCGCGCGCACAAGGGCGTGCGCGGTCTCATCGGCCACGACACGCCGGATGCGCATCACGGATTCGGCCGAGGTGCCTCTCGAGCGCCGGAGATGCCGCGCGACTGAACGCCCCGGCGCTGCCGGAGCACTTCGTAGATCGCCACCGCCACGCTCGTCGACAGGTTCAGCGATCGCACCAGCGGCGAATGCATCGGCATGCCGACGAACCGGCCTGCATAACGAGCATGCAGCTCAGGCGCCAGGCCGCCGGTTTCGCGCCCGAAGACGAGGACGACATCGCCCGGCTCACCGAGCGGTGCATCCCAGTAGGAACGCGCTGCCTTTGTCGAGAAGAAGAATGGTTCGCCGAGGGACGGCAAGGCCTGCTCGAAGGCCGCCCAGTCCGGCCAGACCGTCGGATTCACGTGCTCCCAGTAATCGAGGCCGGCTCGCCTGACTTCCCGCTCGTCGAGCGAGAAGCCGAGGGGTTTGACCAGGTGCAGCGTGGCGCCCGTCGCCAGGCAGGTCCGGCCCACGTTCCCGGTGTTCCAGTGAATTTCTGGGTTCACCAGCACCACATGGATCGACATGCGCGAATGCTCGGAGGTCACGCCTCCAACTTAATCGGGGTCTGACCCCATTTTTCGCGGGAAGGCCGCGAGCATCGCAAGCAACACAACGGTCGCCACCAGTTGGGTGGTCATCCCGAAGGCCAGTGACGTTGGCGAGGCGTGAATCGCATAGTGCAGTCGCTCGCCGATGTCCGTTGCCCTTCGCGCGTACTCGTCAGGAAGGAGCAGTGGAGCGACGAACTTCACGTCGGGCAAGGAGGAACCGAGCAGGCCGGCGATCGTGGGCGCCATCCATCCCGGTGAGACGCGGCGGCGAAGGATAAGGAATGCAATCGCGAAGGTCGCGATGGACTCGAGCGCCACGATTACCAGCAATGGAGTACCGACGATCCCGTTGTAATCGGCGTGCGGAACGTGATCCATGGCGAGGTGCAGCAACACGCCGGCCGCAAACGACGCCACGACGCTGCCGGGGCGCCAGCGCATGAAACGCGACGCCGCCGTCCCGATGACCAGCCCCGCGGCCAGGTGGGCCGACGCGATCACGCCGGCCCTCGCCGCGAGTCCACGGGGCGCTTACCGATTGGGCGGATTGTTCCCGCCGTCGGCAATGAACTTGGCCATTCGCTCCTCGAGCACCGGCAGCGGAACGGAGCCTAACGCAAGGATCGCGTCGTGGAACTTCCGCTGGTCGAAGGCCGATCCCAGCTGTTCCTCCGCTTCCCGCCGGTGCCGCCGGATCTGCATCTCGCCGAGCTTGTACGCCAGGGCCTGTCCCGGCCAGGCGATGTACCGCTCGACCTCGGTGGTGATTTCGTGTTCGGCGAGTGCGGCGTGGTCTCGCAGGTAGGCCATCGCCTGCTCGCGAGTCCATCCGAACTGGTGGATGCCGGTATCGATCACGAGGCGGCAGGCCCGCCACATCTCGTACGTCAACCGGCCGAAGTCCTCGTACGGCGTCTCATAGATGCCCATGATCGTGCCTAACCATTCGGTGTAGAGGCCCCAGCCTTCGGCGTAACCGGAGAACCCGGTGCCACGCCGGAACGGCGGACGTTGCGGACCCTCGAGCGCCAGCGCCGCCTGGAAGCTATGGCCTGGCGTGCACTCATGGAGCGTGAGGGACGCCAGCGTGTATAGCGGCCGTGCCGGCAGGTTGTAGGTGTTCATCAGGCACGTCTCGAGCCCTCCACGACCGCCGGTATAGATCGGCGCCAGCGCCTCGGGCACGGGCCGGATGCCATGGCGTCGCCGCGGAATCGTGCCGATGGTCTCGGCCAGTTTCCAATCGGCCTTCTTGGAC
>CAMPKM010000071.1 GCA_946887155.1 uncultured Gemmatimonadota bacterium | reverse complement strand
CGACAGCGATACGATACTGGGTGAGCTGAGTCCCGGCTCGTGGCGCAATCGTGACCAGCGACGCCGCCGCACCCGGCAGGACGTCGATGCCACGGAATGAGGCCGTCGAATCGATCCGGGCGACAACGGTCGTGCTACCATCGTCAGGTACCACGCGCAACACGACGGTGCGTGAGGCGATGTAGAGATTCCCGTCAGGCGCCCATTCGATCCCGCCTCCATAGATCGGGACATCAGGCAATTCCTTCACGTCGATGGTCCGTGGCGGGGCTTCTCCCGTCAACGACACGATCCGCAAGGCGCTAGGCACCCCCAGCACCGCGAGCTGACGTCCGTCCGGCGAAAAGCTCGCGGCAAAGCAGCCGCCGACGGAGCGCAGCGTCGTCGCCGCCAGGTCGTGCAGCCCGCGAATCCAGGCTTCCAGTCCGTTGCAGTAGATCACGGACCGTCCATCCAGCGACGCGGCGATAGTTGGCGGCGTGAGCGTCGTGGTCTGCCCGATGACCAGCTCGGCCCGCGTCACACCGCCTTCCCCGGTTCTGTCTGCGCCGAACATCACCACACCGGCGAGTGCGAGTGCGATGACACCGAGGCCCGCGCTCACCAGTTGCCAGCGGCGCTCCGGGTTGGCCGCGGCGTGTGACGCCGTGACACCAGGCTGGCTGCCGGGCTGCGTCAACGCAGCGGCGAAGGCGGACGCGCC
This sequence comes from uncultured Gemmatimonadota bacterium, assembly GCA_946887155.1. The sequence goes on along the minus strand of CAMPKM010000071.1, from coordinate 9,729 downwards.
GGCAAACCGATCCGCCGGCAGCTTGGCCAGGCACTTGAGCACTGCCGCGTCGATATGCGGCGAAACCGTGTCCCGCACCATCGAAGGGGGACGGGGACGGTCGCTGAGCACCTTGGCGACGATCGCCTGCACGTTCGCGCCGGTGAACGGGGGCTCGCCCGTCAGCATCTCGTACATGACGGCGCCGAGCGCATAGACATCCGATCTCGAGTCGACGTCCTTGTCACCCATCGCCTGCTCGGGACTCATGTAATTCGGCGTACCTAACGAGAGGCCGGTCTGGGTCATCCTCGTCCCGCCAGCGCTCTGCACCGCCAATGCGATGCCGAAATCCGCTACCGCCGCATGGTTGCCCTGGAGCAGGATGTTTTCCGGCTTGATGTCGCGGTGCACGATTCCGTGGCCGTGCGCGTACGCCATGGCGTCCGCCACTTCGCCGGCGATCCGGATCGCATCCTCGAGCGGCAGTTGCTTCTCTCGATTGAGCCGGTCGCGCAATGACTCGCCATCCACGAACGGCATGACGTAGTACAGCGTTCCAGCCGCCTCGCCCGAGTCGAGCAGCGGAAGGATGTGTGGATGCTGCAGGCGCGCCGTGGTCTTGATCTCGGCCAGGAAACGCTCACTGCCGAGTGCCGCCGCCAGCTCGTGGTGCACGACCTTGATGGCGACTTGCCGGTCATGCTTCAGGTCCTGTGCCAGCCAGACCGTCGCCATCCCGCCCGAACCCAGCTCGCGCTCGATTCGATACCGATCTGCCAGCGCCGACGTGAGACGTTCCCCGGAGTTCACAACCGGTAAGATGTCGTGCTATCCGGGGTTCCGCACTAGACGTTGAACCGCACGTGCATGATGTCGCCGTCGGAGACGATGTACTCCTTCCCCTCCACCTGGAGCTTCCCCGCTTCCTTGACCGCGGGCTCGGACCCGTGTTTCACGAACACGTCGTAGGGGATCACTTCGGCCCGGATGAATCCACGCTCGAGGTCTGAATGAATGCGGCCAGCGGCAACCCGTGCGTTGGTACCGCGCCGGATCGTCCAGGCGCGCACCTCATCTTCGCCGACCGTGAAAAAGGAGATCAGGTCCAGCAGCCCGTACGCGGCACGGATGAACCGCGTCAGCGCGGACTCGGCCACGCCGAGGTCGGCGAGAAATGCCTGCTGCTCGTCAGGCGCGAGGCCCGCAATCTCTGCCTCAACGCTGGCCGACAGCACCAACCCGCCGGCCTCCAGCGCCGCGATCCGCGTGCCTAACGCCTCCGGCATCGGCTCGGCGACGCGCGATTCGTCACGATTGACCGCCACCAGCAACGGCCGATCGGTGAGAAAGACGTAGTTCTTCAGCTGGCCCCGGTCGAGATCCCTTGCCGGAACCGTCCGAAGCGGCCGGTTGTCCTCCAGTACGCCCTTCATGAGCTCGAATCGCGCGACCTCGTCGGGGGCGGTCTTCTCCTTTTTCGCGCGAGCCAGCCTGCGCTCGATGAGCTCCAGGTCGGCGAACAGGCATTCCGTGTGAAACGCTTCGAGATCCGCGAGCGGGTCAGGCTTGCCTTCCACAGCCGGATTGTCGAAATCGCGAAGCACGAGGCAGAGCGCTTCCTGGTCGCGGATCTGCTGGAGGGACTTCGTCGACAGTCCCTTCTTGTCCGCGCCGTGCTCGCCGGGCACGTCGCAGAAGCTGATCTCGGCGTACGTCGTCTTTTTCGGCTTGAAGATCCTCGACAGCGCGTCGATGCGCTCGTCAGGCACCCTCACGACGCCAAGTCGCACTTCGCCCCCGAATCCGACCGGGACCTGTTGCCCTGTCATGATGTTGAAGACGGTGGTCTTCCCGGATCCTGCAAATCCAACAAGTCCTACTTTCATTTGATGGGTTTTCCGCGTTCGGAGTGGGTAGTGAGATTGGTCTTCGCTTCGGCGGATGGGCGCGCCACGTCAACGGCATGAGAACCGAGTCGCAGCGGATAACACGAATTTGCGCGGATCTCATGCCGCTTGGCTCGTCGGAGCAATTTGACGTCGTCGAACACCGGATGGACAACACGTGGGAAAGGCGCCGCTCAATCGTGAACAGTCGCGATTTCGCAGGATCCACCATTCAACGAAAGCCCGCGTCCAGGCGCCGGGGGCAGCTGGTCTCGAGGGTGGAGCGAACCGACATGAAATCCGCGTCGATTCGAGTTATCCGCGGCGACTCGGTTCTCCAGCTGTTGACCGCCGCGCTCATCCGTTCGTCCGAACACCAATCCTCTCACCCACGCTGAACCTGGAAGGCCCAATGTTGTCCTGTCTGGCAGAATAACTGAATCTACCGGATAACCGACGCCAGGTCGCGACGCACGGCCTCGATGACCGATTCCGGAATGGCCAGGCGGACCGGGTCGCGGCCGCCGACATGGGTGACGCGAATCTCGAGGGTGCCGGTTCCCTCGAGGAAGTCGTTAGGGTTGTAGATGTACAAGCCCGAATACAGCGCCTGTTGCTGCGCTTCCGGATACGAGGCCGGGTTGACGACCGAGAAGATGCGGTGCGACTCGATCGGTGCGATCGTGGTGTTCCCGCGTACGACCTGCACCTGCGTCAGCACGGGCCGGCGATTCATGTCCTGCCGGTTGTGCTCTCCCCGATAGGGCGGCGGCAACTGGCGCGGCGCGACCTGGATCGCGACGACGGCGCGGCGCTCGCTCAGGTAGTCATCGAGGCCGGTCCACGCCTCGATCGGGTCACACGGCCCATTCCCGTCGCAGAACATCGTCGTCGACAGGCCCGGGTTGAAATACTTCCGGAGCGTGTCGGCTTCGGCCTTCCGCAGTGCCAGGATCTGCGGCGTCATGACCAACGCGGTGAAATCACCGCGCTGCGGCACCCGGAACGTATCGAGATCCTGGCTGGTCCGCCGCAGGCCGGCAGCCATCTCGGCCGCGGAGAGTGGCCGGGATGGCCAGGACGGCAGCAGCGAATCCGACGCGACGATCGACTTCGACCGGCGTTCCTGCTGTGCCTCCCGCAGGAACGCCCGGGCCACCGACGCCGGAATGAGGCTCGCCGTCCTGCCGCCCCCGGCGCGCGCCACTCCGACCACCCTGCCGTCCGGCAGAAGTACCGGCGCACCCGCGCCCGATTCGCCGACACCTAACGCGGCGCTCATGCGCTGCGCGGTGACATTGGTCAGTGCGCCTTTCGGCCGGCCGCCAGCCGACACGAGCGACGGCGCGGTCATGGCCATGACGGAGTCGCCCTGCCTGAACTGGACCCGGTCCGGCGCGATCGGAATAGCGCCACACGCCGACGGGCAGTTACGCGGTTGGATCTGCAGTGCCGCCAGTCCGCGCGCCGAGTCGACGAGCACGACACGACCCTGCACCCGCCGAGCCCCGTCGAGGAAAACGACAACCGACGGCGCCGAGCCGACGGCCGCCGAGGTGGTAATCACCAGGCCTTCTGCATCACCGAGAAATCCCGTATGACGGGCGCGCCCGCGCTCAACCGAGAAGACAGAATGCCGGAAGCGGTTGGCAACGCTATCCAGTGCTGGCCCCGCTGCGCGACCCGAGACCGCAGCTGAGTCCGGAGTAGTAGCGGCTGCGGTGGAGTCGGCTCCCTGGGTTGAATCAGCGGCTGCCGAGTCAATCGTATTTACCGCCACCTGCGCGCCACTGTCGGCACTCGCTGTTGTTGGTGGCGCCGAACTGCCGCCCAGCTTCGTCAGCAGGAACGCAAGCAGTCCAACCGCGACGACACCCGCGACGGCTACAAGCGGTCCGCGCCGCCGAGGCGCTGCCGGCATCGGCGGAGGCGTCGGCAATGCAGCGCTGGCGTCGGTGGGAACGTCGACAGCCGTTCCTGTATCCGTGATCTCGGCGGTGACCGCGGCGTCTTCGGGTTCCGTCGCAGCGGGAACCTGCAGGACGGTGGTGTCCGCCAACTGCGGCACATTTGGTTCGCGTCGCGGCATCGGTTGCGGCGGCGTTTCGTGCGTCGGCACGCCGCGGACTGGCGTCGACTCCACGGTACCAATGCGACCCGGCGTCACGGCACGCTGGGTCAACAGGGTCATGTACTCTTCGGCGGCCGGCGTCATCGGCAGCCGCGCGATCGCGGCGTAGAAGTCGGCCGCGAACATCAGGGCGTCGTCGTAGCGCGATGCCGCGTCGGTGGCGAGCACCTTATCCATCGCCATCTGCAGCTCCTCGGGCCACTCGACGTCGCCTTTGACGTCGTGGAGCCGGCGCGGCGCCTTCGTCATCTTCGACAGCAGCACTTCCTGCGACGTCACGCCCGAGAAGGCGCCTTCGCCCGTCAGCATCCGGAAGGCGATCAGGCCTAACGTGTAGATGTCGGATCGCGCGTCGAGGTTGTCGCCCGCGATCTGTTCGGGACTCATCCACTCCGGCGTACCGACGATCAGGCCGGTCGACGTGAAGTGCTGCGTCTCGCGGCCCATGACCCGGGCGATGCCGAAGTCGAGGAGCTTGACCAGGTCGGTCCGGGCGCGCGTCCGCCCGATCATCACGTTGTCGGGCTTGAGGTCGCGATGGAGGATGCCTAGCGAGTGGGCGGCGGCGAGCGCGTCGGCTGTCTGGCTGACGATGTCCGACGTGCGGATGTGGTTGAGGATCTTCTCGCGGTCGAGGATTGCCGTGAGGGCTTCTCCCTCGACGAACTCCATCGCGAGGTAGACCAGGCCCTCGGATGTTTCTCCGAAGTCGTAGACGCCCGCGACGTTCGGGTGCGTGATCTGGCTGGCGTTTTCCGCCTCACGATGGAAGCGGCTGATCGCGGCCGGGTCTTTGGTGAGCCACGCGCGCATCACCTTCACCGCCACCTTCCGCTTCATGCGGATATGCTCGGCGAGGTACACCTCGCCCATGCCGCCTTCGCCGAGTTTGCGATCGACGAGGTAGCGGTCGGCGAGGAGCGCGCCGGTCAGGCTGTCCGTTGGGTTCTCGAGGACCAGCGTAGCGCCATCGAGGGTGCAGAAACGGTTGCTGCCGTCATACCGGGTGCCGCACTGCGGACAGAGCTTGTCGCTCACCTGGGTACTGCCCGGCAACCCTGGGACTGCGATGCCTTCACGTGGCTTTCCTGATCACTGGACTGGCGGCTGAGTGCGGTTTTCGAACCATCTAAGATGCGACCGGAACCGCCCTCGGGAATAGTCGTCCTGGCCGGTTTTTCGAGTGAAAACCCGGCCCCGGGGGAGCAATGTGGATCGGGTTCGTTAGGCGTGTGACTCTCTCGTGTCACATTTGCCGCGGCGCGCGCGGGGGCAAGTTGTCCACCCGGGAGGTCGGCCGGTCGTCCGGAACACGGGACGCCGACTGGATTCAACTCCTTGTGAGGCAATGACTTGAGGCAGTTGCACGCCCCCTGCATAGGATGAAAGTGAACCCAGGCGGGAGATATGCAATGAAGATGCCTTTGTATGTTCTGGCGGTGGCGGGCCTGATGGGATGTGGGGGAAGTCGGTACCCGGTCGTCATTGGCGACCGGCCGGATGTCATCGTGGTGGATGATGACCGGGGGTATCCGGATCGGCGAGGGCGCGGTCGCCGTGATCGGGACGATGGGTATCGCGGATACCGGACGTTGCGGGTGCCGCGGGGCCATTATCCGCCGGCTGGCGCCTGTCGTCTGTGGTACGTGGGTCGTCCGCCGGGTCATCAGCCGGCGCCGGTACGGTGCGACCGGTTGTATGGCCGGGCGCCGCGGGGAGCGTTCATCCTGTACAACAACAACGCCTGGGACGCGGACTACGACTGGCGGCGTCATGAGCGGCGGTACCGGAACTCGGTGCCAACGGTGATCCTGCGGATCACGGCGCCGGTTCGTCGTTAGGCCCGGAGAATTGGGGTCAGACCCCAATAAAGGTGTCTGACCCCTTTTTCAGCGCTGGCGGAGGCCGCGGCCGGCGAGCACCCCGGTAGGCTGGCCGTCGGAGACCGCGAGCTGGCCGTTTACCAGCACCCATCGCATTCCCACACTGAGGCGCGTCGGCTCGACGTACGTGGCCTGCTCGCGGATCGTCGCCGGATCAAAGACGATCACATCGGCGAAATTGCCGACCGTGATCGATCCGCGCTCGCGGATACCGTAGACCTCCGCCACCTGTCGCGACGATGCCTGCACCATCCGCTCCATCGTGATGACGGGCTTGTCCAGCACGTAGTTCCGGATCTTGCGCGGGTACGTTCCGTAGAGGCGCGGATGACCGCCAGATCCATCGGAGCTCGTCATCACGAACGGGTCCTTCATGAACGTCTCGATATCGCGCTCGGTCATGTTGAACGACGCCACACCCATGTCGAGCCCATTGCGGATCATCTCCAGCGCGGTTTCCACGGCCGGCATGCGTTTCTCCGCGGCTGCCTGTTTCAGCGTCTTGCCGATGAACGGCCGGGCAGCCGCGCCTCCATTGATGAGGAGTAGTGTGCTGTCACCACCTCGCCGGCGGAGATTGTCGCGCATTTCCGACAGGATGCGTTCGCGCTGCGACGGATCGCCCATGCGTGCCTGCATCGAATCGCGGCCGCCGCTCTGCACCCAGCGTGGCAGCAATGCGGCGCTCAACCCGGTGCCACTCGCGGTCCAGGGATACTGGTCCGCCACGACCATGTGGCCGCCGGCCCGCGCCTCACGCATCAGCCGGATCACGCTGTCCGCGTAGCCCCAGACGTCGACGCCTAACGCCTTGACGTGGCCCAGGTTCGTGGTCAATCCCGACTCACGCCCGATACGGATTGCTTCACGGACGGAGTTCAACAGCCCGATCGTGTACGAACTTTCGTCGCGCTGGTGCGTGTCGTACACCCCGCCATACGGTTTCGCCGCCGAGATGACCGAAATGACTTCGTCGGTGGTGGAGTAGCTCTGCGGCGCGTAGAACAATCCCGAGCCGACACCATACGCGCCCTCGCGCATCGCCTTGTCGATCAACTTGCGCATGCTGTCGACCTGCGCCGGCGTTGCCTTTGCCGCCGAATTGCCCATGACGTTGCCGCGCACGTCGCCGAATCCAACCAGCGTGAACACGTTCGTGCCGATTCCGGCTCGTTCCGATTCGGCCATGACCCGCGCGACGTCGAACGGTCCGCGACCATCCGGCCCCATTGTCATGGTCGTAATGCCCTGCATCAACGCTGCCTCGGCGCGCCGGACCTGCGGATTCACGTCAGGCAGGTTGGCCAGCAGGTGGTTGTGAGGGTCTATGAAGCCGGGAGCGACGATGAGGCCCCGGGCGTCGATGGTCCGCCTGGCCAGCACCCGCGCCTGCGCAGCGTCTCCGACGAATACGACGCGATCCGCGCGAACACCAACGTCCGTAATCCGGCCCGGTGTGCCCGACCCATCATGGACCGTACCGCGGCGAATGAGGATGTCGACGGAGTCGGAGCCCTGAACGAGCGAGGTCGCGAGAGCAATCTTGAGCAGCATCATGGCGGAAAGGGCGGGCGGCATGGACAGGCTCGGTATGAACAGACGTAAAGATCGCATTAAATCTTGTCGCGAAGGCTGGTGACCGAATGGGACGCCGTCCAGTAGATGGAGAGTGCTAAGCCTTTTGCAGCCATGGCGTTCGGTTGAAGCGCGGCCTTCGACTTGGACAGGATTGATCGAATGGGAGGTGCGGGGTTCACTCTTTCCACGATCGCCAGTGTCAAATACTGTAGGGGAGGAACTTGGACCCCGCTTGCGGGCTATTCGGGGAAACTGAAAGGACCTCCATGCGCCTTCGCGAAACACGGTGTGGTACATACCGCCGGTTGGTGGCCGTAGCACTGGCCTGTTTCAGCGTGAGTGCCGCTGCTCAGGAGGGAAGCCTCGGACTCGGCGGAATCAGCGGCATTGTGCGCGACTCCCTGGGTCAGGCGATCATCGGCGCGCAGATCACGATACCTGGCAGTCAACTGATTGCCGAGACGGACGAGAGCGGAAAATTCGAGCTCGCCAAAATCCGGCCCGGAATGCTGGCCCTTCGTTTTCGGCGCCTGGGCTACCTGCCGGACACCGTCGAGCTACTCATCCTGGCCGGGAGGACGGTTCCGCTCGAAGTCTCCCTCACCCGGGTTCAGGTATCGCTCACGCCCGTCGTCATCACCGGCCGAACCGACCTGACCGGATGGCGGGCGGGTTTCTATCAGCGAAAGGACGTCGGCACGGGGCATTTCTTCACGGCCGAGGATATCGATAAGCGGAATCCCGGCATGATGACCGACATGTTCCGGATGATTCCGGGTGTGACGATCCAGCCGTCGCGAGGCGTGATCCGCAACCAGCTCCGGTTCCGCGGATCGCGCAACTGCGCGCCGCTGACGGTGCTGGATGGGTCGCCGCTGGCGTCGGGTGAGTTCGACATCGACGCGATTTCTCCGCGATCGATCGCCGCGATGGAGGTCTACACGGGATCGATCGTCCCGCCACGCTACTCGGTATCGCCTGGCATCGGGCAGCGCACCTGCGGCATGATCATCATCTGGTCGAAGGAAGGCGAGCGGCGGCCGCGAAGGACGCAGCCTAACGCCGCGTCGAACGCAGCGGAGCTCATCAAGCTGGTCGACAGCCGCCAGATCTTTACCGCCGCCCAGGTAGACATCACCGCCCGGCAGGACAGCACGCGTCCGGTGCGGCCGATGTACCCTGACGCACTCTACGAGGCGCAGATCAGCGGGTCGGTGATGGTCGAATTCATCGTGACCGCCTCGGGCGAGGTGGATCCGGACCGGATCAGCGTCGTCTACGCCACGCACCCGGGGTTCGTCGAGACGGTGCGCGAAGCGCTTGCCACTGCGATCTACGTGCCCGCGATCCGGGGCGGCTTCCCGGTGCACCAGGTGGTGCAGCACGAGTTCCAGTTCATACCTGATTCTGGAAAGAAGAAGTGAGCTGAGGGAGCTAGTCCTCCCTTCTCGGCACCTTCCCCGCCACCGCAATCCCCATCGCATGGTATCCCTTGTCGACGTACACCGTCGTCCCGGTGATGCCTGACGAGAGGTGGCTTCCGAGGAATGCCGCCACGTTGCCGACTTCCTCGCCCGTCAGCTCTTCCGGCAAGGGTGAATTCGCGGCGTAGAACGTCACGAGCTGGTCGACGACGCCGATCGCGCTCGCCGCTCGTGAGGCAAATGGCCCGGCGGAAATCGTGTTGACGCGCACGCCCCATTTGCGGCCTGCCTCGAATGCCAGCATCCGCGTGTCGCTCTCCAGCGCCGCCTTGGCCGACGACATGCCGCCGCCGTAGAACGGCACCGCGCGTTCGCTGGCGAGGTAGGACAGCGACATTGCGCTGCCACCGCGATTCATCAGCGGCCCCAGACTCCGCATCATCGACACCATCGAGTACGCGCTCACCCCGATCGCCGCCATGTACCCGGCGCGGGTGGTGTCGACCAGTGCCTTGCGAACCTCGGGGCCGTTGGCCAGCGAGTGCACGAGGATATCCAGTCCACCGGGACCGAAATCGGCTTCCATTTTCGCCGCCAGCCCACTGATCGAGAAATCGCCGATGTCCTTGTACCGCTTGTTCTCCCGGATCTCCGCCGGTACGTCTTCCAGCGAATCAAAGGCAGCGTCGAGCGGGTAGATCCGTTCGAACTCGAGCATCGCCCCCTTCGACAGGCGCCGGGCGTCGTCGATCTTTCCGCGCTCCATGAGGGTGCGGAAGATGTTGAGGGCCGGCGGCCAGGTCGCCGCGCAGACCTGGGCCCCGGCCTCCGCCAGCGCCTTTGAG